>CAZAYK010000029.1:0-11048 GCA_964489415.1 uncultured Dehalococcoidaceae bacterium
CGCGATTTAATTATCCGGAAGAATACCCTCGATACCGGTACCCTGCCGGGTAAGCTGGCTGACTGCTCGGAGAAAGACCCCTCCCACTGTGAGCTGTATCTGGTGGAGGGTGACTCGGCGGGTGGTTCCGCCAAGCAGGGGAGAAACCGCCGCTTTCAGGCAATACTGCCGCTTAGGGGCAAGATCCTTAATGTGGAAAAAGCGCCGCCGGACAAGATGCTGGCCAATGAGGAAATCCGGATTATCATTACTGCCCTCGGTGCCGGTATTGATGATGACTTTGACCCGGCCCGGCTGCGTTACCACCGGGTCATCCTGATGAGTGATGCTGATGTTGATGGCTCTCATATTCGCACCCTGCTGCTCACCTTCTTCTTCCGCCACATGCCGGAGCTGATTACCAATGGTCACCTGTTCATCGCCCAGCCCCCCCTCTACCGGATTAAGACGGGGGATGGCCAGAGGTGGGTCTATTCCGAGCAGGAAAAGGAAGAGGTGCTCCGTGGCATCACCAGTAGAAAGGTGGAAATCCAGCGCTACAAGGGGCTGGGTGAGATGACCCCTGAGCAATTGTGGGAAACCACCATGAACCCGGAAACCCGCACCCTGCTGGAGGTTAACATTGAGGATGCTGCCAAGGCTGACCACATCTTCCATGTGCTGATGGGGGATGAGGTGCCCCCACGCAAGGCCTTTATTCAGGCGCATGCCAAGAGCGTGAAGAATCTGGATATTTAGTAGTCAGCGTTTACTTACCCTGTATCAGTGCGAGGAATTCCGCCCGGCTGGCAGCGTTGCGGCGGAAGGAGCCCCGGATTGCCGAGGTAATCACATTGCTCCCTGGTTTTTCAATGCCCCGCATGATCATGCACAGGTGTTGTGCCTGAATGACCACGGCCACCCCCGCCGGATTAAGGGCATCATTAATGGCATCAGCAATCTGGGTGGTCATTCTTTCCTGAACCTGGGGGCGCCGGGCGACAATTTCCACCACCCGGGCCAGTTTGCTGATGCCGATAATGCGTCCCTCACTATTGGGGATGTAGCCAATGTGAGTTACCCCGTAAAATGGCAGCAGGTGGTGCTCGCACATCGAGTAGAAGGGGATGTCCTTGACCACGACCATTTCCCGATGGCCAATTTCAAAGCCTACGGTCAGTTCCTTCCGGGGGTCCTTATCCAGCCCCATAAAAAGCTCAGCATACATATCCGCCACCCGCTCGGGGGTGTCGCGCAGGCCATCCCGTCTCGGGTCTTCCCCGATGGCTTCAAGGATAGTGGCCATGGCTTGCTTGATTTTAGCGTGGTCAAACATTGTTCTTCTCCTTTTACCCCCAGCCTAAAGCCCGTTCCACGGCGGCTAAATCCGCGGGAAGCTCGAGGAAGGGTGGGGCATCTCTGAGGGCAATCTCGGTATCCTTGAGGCCGGTACCAGTGATAATGCAAACTACCGTCTTCCGGGAGAAGCCCCTGCCTTGTTGGCATAGCTTAATCAACCCGGCCAAAGAGGCGGCGGAGGCAGGCTCGCCGAAGATGCCGGCTTCGGTGGCCAGCAGCTTCTGGGCGGAGAGGATTTCCTCATCACTGACCATATCAATAATGCCGCCGGATTCATCACGGGCGGCTACTGCCCGCTGCCAGCTGGCGGGATTGCCGATACGGATGGCGGTGGCCACCGTCTCCGGTTGTTCAATGGGGTAACCGCGGACAATGGGTGCTGCCCCCTCGGCTTGAAAGCCCATCATCATTGGTTTTTTGGTGGCTTTGCCCAGCTGATAATATTCCGTGAAACCCTTCCAGTAGGCAGTGATATTGCCGGCATTCCCCACCGGGATAAACAGATAGTCAGGGGCATCACCCAGAACGTCGATAATTTCAAAGGCGGCGGTTTTCTGTCCCTCGATGCGGTGGGGGTTGATGGAGTTGACCAGTGTTACCGGGTGTTTTTCGGTTATCTGGCGGACGATGGCTAGCGCCTGGTCAAAATTACCGTCAATGGCGATTATCTTGGCACCGTAGATAATCGCCTGGGCTAGCTTGCCCTGGGCGATGTTACCCTGGGGTACCACGATAATTGCCTTCAGGCCGCAGTAGGCGGCAAATGCCGCCGCTGAGGCGCTGGTGTTGCCGGTGGAGGCACACATTATTGCGGTGCTGCCGGCCTCCACCGCCTTGGCCACGGCTACCACCATGCCCCGGTCCTTGAAGGAGCCGGTGGGGTTGCACCCCTCCAGCTTGAAGTACAGCTCGCCGCAGCCGAATCTTTTGGCCAGTTTGTCGCTCCTGACCAGTGGGGTATCCCCCTCACCGATAGTAAATATCGGGGTTTTCGGCGTTATCGGCAGGTAATCTTTATATCTAACCAGAACCCCCGGTTTCATTATTCGCCCTTTCCCCCTTGATTTATCAGCATTTAAATATCTTCCACCCGGATGAAGTTGCTTATCTCATTGACCACGCTCAGTTTATCCAGCTCGGCAAGGGCCCGCTGCATGGCTTTTTCCCGGGCGGGGTGGGTCATAATCACCACCTCCGCTGTCTGGGTGGCCGGATCCGTCTCCTGCTGGATAGCTGAGGCGATACTGATCATCAGGTCGCCGAAGACCTTGGATATTTGCGCCAAAACACCGGGGCGGTCAACCGCACTTAGCCTGAGGTAATATCTGGTTTCAATCTCTGACATCGGCTTGATACCCTTGCCTGATTGCAGTTTCCCCCCGGTTTTGCGGCTGGTGCCCAGGATGATGTCTCTTGCTGAGGAGACGATGTCGGCGATAACGGCACTGCTGGTAGGCAGGGCTCCGGCCCCCTCGCCGAAGAAAAGCACCTTTCCCACCAGGTCACCCTCCACCAGAACGGCATTATAGACACCATCAACCTTGGCCAGGAGGGAATCCTGCGGGATGAACACCGGGTGAACCCGCACCTCGATGGATTGGTTGCTGAGTTTGGCAATGGCCAGCAGCTTGATGGCAAACCCCAGCTCGTGAGCATAGCGGAAGTCGCGGCTAGCCACGCGGGAAATCCCCTCACGGTGGATGTCATCAGGTCGGACCTGAGTTTGAAAGGCCAGGGAAGCCAGGATAGCCAGCTTGAAGGTGGCATCTATTCCCTCAATGTCATTTTCGGGGTTGGCTTCGGCATAGCCCAGCTCTTGAGCCAGTTTCAGCGCTGAGGAGAAATCCATCCCTTCCTTGGCCATCTTGGTGAGGATATAGTTGGTGGTGCCATTGATGATGGCGTAGATGCCCTTTATCCTATTGGCAACGAGGTCATGCTTGAACGGGGCAATCAGGGGGATGCCGCCGCCGACACTGGCTTCATAGTTGAGGCTCACCCTATGTTGCTCCGCCAGGGCAACCAGCTCGGCACCGTGCTTGGCAATAACCTCTTTGTTCGAGGTGACGACATGCTTGCCGGCAGTGATCGCCCGCTGCAGGTATTCCCGGGCAGGATTTTCGCCACCGATAGCCTCCACCACAATGTCTATTCCCGGTTCGGCGAAGAACTCATCAATATCAGTGGTGAACAGTTGCGCTGGCATCTGGCGGGCCACTGGCCGGGCTAAATCCGGGGGCAGGACCTTTACCTTCCGTAGGGAAAGGGGGCAGCCGACCCGCTCGGCGAGGGCATCGGCTTTCTCCAGCAGAACCTTGGCTACCTGACCGCCGACTACTCCCAGCCCCATCAGCCCAATGCCGATGCTGTGTCTCTCCATGTTGACCACTCCTGATTACTTCATCCCCTGCACTGCCTGCTCCACTGCCCAGGCGATCTTTTCGGCATCCAAGAAGGTATCATCCACCAGGTTGTCCGGGTCGTCCCATAGCGAATCAATCCATTCTTGGAGGGCCCTCATCTTGAGCATATCTCGGTCACCCTCCTCAATCTGTCTCTCCCCTCTGTCGATAACCTTAATCAGCCAGTAACCACCCGTGGTGGTCATGGTTTCATCACGAATCGGCTCGCTCAGGGTATTTAGCTCTATCCCGTTATTGAAGATATACTCATCAAGGACCGGGGTTGTTGCCCCTTTACTCATCTGGCCCAAGTCACCCTCATTGGTCTGGGCACTGGGCAACTGTGAGGTTTCTTTAGCCACGGTGGCAAACTCCTCACCCGCCTCGAGGCGGGCCCTTACCGCTTCTGCCTCCTCCTTGCTGCCCAGCAGGATGGCGTGGACATGGGCAGTTTCCGCCGCTTCATCCCGCTCGGTGACCTTAATCAGCCAGTAGCCTACCTGCTTGATTACCTCCTCATCGCGGAGTGGTTGGCTTAGGCTGCCTACTTCAGCGGTAAAGGCATACTCGGCAGGTACTGAAGTGTAGAGCAATTCGCTGAGGATGCTCTTGGGGTGCCAGCCGAGGTCACCATCATTTACTCTGGTGAGGGAGTTAACGGAGAGTTCCCTCGCCAGATCGGCAAAGCTCTCCCCATGGTCTAACCTGTTTCTCACCTCACGGGCCTGGCGCTCGCTCTCCAGCAGCATGGCCATGATATGTACCTGCTCAGCGGTTACCGGCACCTGCTTGTCAAAATACTCGTCCCTTAATTTACTAATCAGTAATCCCGTGCGGACAATGTCCCGATGGACGGCGTCGTTGGGGAAGCCAGCACTTTTCAACCTTTCCCTGACCTCATCATCACTGACGCTTATCCCCAGCTTCCCGGCTGCCTGCCGGATTAGTTCATTCTGTTCAATATCGTCAATGACACTATCGGCGATCTGCCCGATATATTCCGCTGATTGATTCCTGCCCTGGAACTTAAGGGCATCTATGTAATACTTCATGTTGAATTCAGTATCGTTGACGATGATGGCGGTATCGTGCAGCGGTAAATACTGGCTGAGATACCACCCCACCCCGAGAAGGATGATTACTGCGGCAATAATGGTAACCCCGGTGATGAGGGTGATACGTTGCCGCCGCTTCTGCTGCTGCCATTTGGCTAGTTGCCGCCGGGTAGGTTCACGGGGTGGTTTCTTTACCCTTCTTTTTTTGGCCAAACCGGAGCACCTGCCTCGGTAAGATTTGCTGACTGCCTTATCTTAATCCATTAGCCTGGCTCTTTTCAAATAAGGCTTGAGCTGCCTGAGGTGCTGACCCCTTTTTGTTTTTTAGTTGTTATTCGGGCTAGCTATCCTTGCCCGGTTTTCTCCTGATGAGTAAGGGAATTAGGAAAATAACGCAGGCAACCAGGAAGATGATGCTGCCGACAAGCCCCAGCAGGTTATCTGCTTCCCGGCTTGAGGCGATGAAGAGGCCAGCACAGACGAGGAAGAGGAGCCAGCCCCACAGGTGGAACTTCCTTTCGCGGCGTTGGCTATCGTCACCCATAGCATTCATTTCCGGCAAATCAGGTTCCCTTGAGGGGGATGGATATGCTTGGGGGGTTATTCAGTATAAATCTGCCAATAGAGTATAGCAGCTTGGGTGACGGCAGGCAATTAGGTCAGTTCTGGCTGATACCGCCGCCAGTACCCGGGGAATTCCTGCCCCGAATGGTCGTTTTATCTGGGGGTTACCGCCTAGCTAGGGTAAATGCGAGCACCGTTGACTGTGCCTGACGGCTCATCTAGAATGGATGGTGATTAAGGGCTAATGTCATCGGGGTAAATTAAGGGTTTATTGATGGCAGTGGTTAGATTAGGTGAAATTCTCGGCAAAGAGCCGGCTAGCACCCGAGGAGGCGAGGAAGCCGCCTTCCCCCTGCCCAATGGGGTGGTTTATAGTAAGCGGCAGAACTTCTGCCCCTTTACCACTCCCCCACTGGAGGCTTATGCCCCCATCATTGGTGATGAAAGGATGGAGAGATTGCAGCGGGCCGCGGAACGGCTGTGCGGGCTGAGACTGGTGGAGATAAATGCCACGGCTCAAGGGGGTGGGGTTGCCGAGATGCTGTTCAGCCAGGTCCCGTTCCTGAGCATGCTGGGTATTGACGTGGAATGGAAGGTTATTAGCGGTAACAGGGAATTCTTTGAATGCACCAAGGGCGTGCATAATCTATTGCAGGGGATGAAGGGCACCTTCACTCCGGAGATGGAGCAGGCTTATTGCACCACCCTGGCCAGTTATGCCCGGGCTGGTCTCATCGATGGTTCTGAAGTGGTGAACATCCACGATCCGCAGCCGCTGGGTCTGGCCAGCTATCTCAAAAGACCGGGGGAGACCTGGCTGTGGCGCTGCCACATTGATATTGAAGACCTGCCTCTGGAGGCCAATCCCCGGGTGTGGGATTTCATGACGAAGTGGATTGCCTATTATGATGCCGCCATATTCTCCGCAGCCCACTATATTATTTCCCGCTGGCCCCTGCCCAATTTTATCATTCCCCCCTTCATTGACCCCCTTTCCGAGAAGAACCGGGAGCTGGGTCCAGAGGAGATAGACCGGGTACTTGCCAAATACCAGATAGACCCCAGGGTGCCCATCATTGCTCAGATTGGCCGGTTTGACCCGTGGAAGGGATTGCATCGGACCATTGCCACTTACCGTCTGGTCCGGGAGGAGGTAAGGTGCCAGCTGGTAATCGCCGGGGGTATGGCTTCGGATGACCCCGAGGGGGAGAGGGTGCTCGCCAGGATTCGGGAGAGTACCCAAAATGATGAGGACATCCATATTCTCAATCTGTCCCTGGCCAATCGCCTTGAGAACTGGCGGGAGATAAATGCCCTGCAGCGTGCCGCCAGCGTTATCATGCAGCCGTCAACCAAGGAGGGTTTTGGCCTGGTCATCACTGAGGCATTATGGAAGGGCAAACCGGTGATCGGTTCCAATGTGGGGGCCATACCCCTCCAGCTGCGTGATGGGGATACCGGTTATTACTACGAGACGCCGGCCAAAACGGCGCAGAAGGTGATCCGGTGGTTGAAAAAGCCCCGAGATGCTGAGATAATGGGGTTGCGGGGGAAGGAATATGTGAGAGAGCACTTCCTCATGCCCGACCGGATTTCTGATTATCTCATGACCATAGACATGATTATGAACGGAGTCAGGGAAAGGCAGATGCCAGCCGACTGTATTATTAGCTTTCATCCGTGGTTCAAGATGAACCGGCGGAGAAGGAACGGTTAACCGGGCGAAGGTATGCGCAGAAAAGGCAGGATTGGCATCCTTACCAGCGGTGGTGATTGTGCCGGGCTCAACCCGACTCTGAAGTGGGTGGTGAAGGCAGCCACGGATGAGCTCCTGGAGTGGGAACGGGGCATCCATTATGAAGTGCTGGGCATTCGTGATGGATTTAAGGGGCTGGTGGCGGTTGACCCGCTGAGTTCGGACACGGCAGGATATATTGAGCACCTTGACCAGGATAAGGTCCGCACCTGGGATAGATATGGCGGCACCTTCCTGGGCACCTCGCGGCTTAGCCCCTACGATCCCAAGAATGACCAGTCGCAGCGGGTCATTGAGAACATCGAGAGGCTGGGTCTGGACGCGCTGATTGTGCTCGGTGGTGACGGCAGCCTGTCCATTGCTTGGCGATTGTCGGAGGCGGGGGTGAATGTCATCGGTATCCCCAAGACAATAGATAAGGACCTGGTGGGCACCGATTATACCCTGGGGTTTGATACTGCGTTAAATGTGGTTACCGAGGAGGTTGACCGGCTACGAACTACTGCCGGTTCCCACAAGAGGATATTTGTTGTGGAAACAATGGGGAGGAATGCCGGCTGGCTGGCTTTGGAGGGTGGTGAGTCCTGTGGCGCCTATATCATTCTCATCCCGGAGTATGACTTTTCCCTGGAGAAGGTCAATGAACTGGTATTAGAAGGCAGGCGAGCTGGTGCCCGGTATGAAATTATCCTCGCTGCTGAGGGAGCCAAGCTAGAGGGAGGCACCGAGTTTGTCAAAAGAGACGGTGTCGATAGCTTCGGTCATAAGGCGCTGGGGGGGGTTGCCGAGTTTGTTGCCCAGCAAATTCGCCAGGGCACTGGTCTGGAGACAAGGAGCGTGGTGCTCAGCCATCTGCAACGGGGTGGTGCCCCCACCGCCCATGACCGGAGGATGGGGCGGTATTTCGGCATCGCTGCCGTTGATTTGGTGGTGAGGAGGGATTTTGGCAAGATGGTCAGTTACCAGAATGGCCGGGTTACCGCGGTGCCGCTTAAGGATGTGGTCGGGAAGTTAAGGCTGGTTGATGTTAACACGCAGTATGACGTGGAAAGATATAACGGACGGCGGACTATTCTGTAGCCAGTGAGGGAGAGGATGCCCCAGGGTTGCGGGCAGATTGATGATATGGTAATCCACGCGGTCTTTGGTGCCGATGACCAGGTCCGCGCCGAGTACCGGGGCAAGATTCGGCAGTTAGCTGAAAGCTGTGGAATCTTCCCGGCGAGCATTCAACGCCTGTATGAAGCCGCCAGCAAAGGCCTCTATCAGGGCATCACCGTGCCCGCCATCAATATCCGGGGTATCACCTACCTGGTCGCCCGGGCTGTCTTCCGGGCGGCTCAGAAAAACAGGGTTGGTGCGTTTATCTTTGAGATTGCCCGCTCCGAGATGGGCTATACCCGGCAAAGACCGGCGGAGTATGTTGCCTGCATACTGGCAGCCGCCATCAAGGAGGGCTTCCGCGGGCCGGTTTTTATTCAGGGAGACCATTTTCAGGTCAGGCGGGGTAAATACAGGGCCGACCCCGAGGCGGAACTGGGTGAAATCAGGGAGTTAATCGGTGAGGCAATCAGTGCCGGGTTCCTCAATATTGATATTGATGCCTCGACCCTGGTGGATGTGGACAAGCCCAGCGTTGCCGAGCAGCAGGCGGAGAACTGCCGGGTTACTGCCGAGATGACCAGGTTCATCCGTGGCCTTGAGCCGGAGGGGGTTACCATTTCCGTTGGTGGTGAGATCGGGGAAATCGGTAAGGGCAATAGTACCGTGGCTGACCTCAGAGCCTTTATGACGGGATACCTCAGCCGGCTGGGCCCTGATGTTAAGGGAATCTCCAAGATTAGCGTGCAGACGGGGACATCGCATGGCGGGGTAGTCCTGCCCGACGGTTCCATTGCCAATGTTCAGCTTGATTTCAAGACTCTGGAGGAGCTGTCCAGGGTGGCCCGGGAGGAATACGGCCTGGGGGGTGCCGTGCAGCACGGGGCATCCACCCTGCCTGATGAGGCGTTTGATATCTTCCCTAAGGTGGGTACACTGGAGGTACATCTGGCCACCGGTTTTCAGAATATCATCTACGAAAGCCCGCATTTCCCCAGGGAGCTACTCGAGGAGATTAATCATCACCTCCTCACTAGTTACCGTAATGAGCGAAGGCCGGGGGAAACCGACGAACAATTTCTCTACAAAACCCGCAAAAAGGCCTTTGGTGATTTCAAGAAGGAGATGTGGAGCATCCCTGAAGAGAACCTCATCGAGATTGGCAAGACCCTGGAGCAGCGCTTTTCCCTGATCTTCCACAAACTCAACGTGGTTGACACGGTGGAGCTGGTTAACCAGTACGTGGTTAATTCCTCTCCGTCCCCGTGACCCGGGGGGAAATCTCCCGCCCCTTACGGGTCTACCTGCCAGCAGCTTATCTCCAGCTGACCACCCGCCCACACCCCGGCCCGGATAGTAGCCACCACGGTATCGGTATCATCCTTGGCTTGAGCCCAAATGGTATAGGGGTGGCTATCACTATCCCAGACAGTCCCGATGTCGTCACGGGTGGCTTGCACGAAGCCATGACCTTCAACCCCCGCTATGTCCGGCGGGCCGCTTAGCTGGAGGGTATGGTCTTTGGTCTCCTCCGGAGAGATGGCGGGGTAGGGTGTGGGGATATCCCAGACCAGGGTTATGCCGGTAGTGGGGTTGCCGATAATCTCAGGGTCACTGGTGGTGATGTCTCCCCCGGTTGAGCCGGCTACGTAGTCCAGTTCCGGGGGGAAGTCAATCAGTATCTTTTCTATCTTTATGTTGCCGTTGCCATTGTTGGTTAGCGACATGGTGTAGGAGTAAATGCCGGCATCATAGCTTACTAGCTTGGTTATTTGAAGCCAATCATCATGGTCTCCTGAGGAGCCCACATCCTCACCAGAAATGGTGGTAATTTCATCAATGGTAATATCCACCGTCAGCCCATTTATCCCGGTTACCTGATAAGAGTAGGGGAAGGAGGCCGGCGGGTCATATTTAATTCGCCACAGGGCATCCTCAACCCCTGCCTCAGCGGCGAAAAGACCCTTGACGTTCCCTTCAACCACCTCTCCCGTCTTCAGGCTGGTTGCGGCGAAGTTAAGGGAAGGCACCATCAGCAGGCTACCCAGGGCGAGCATCGCCAGCACTATGGGTAGGGCCAGGCCCGCTTCCCCGTTAGCTATCTCAGATAGCCACCGTTTCATCATGATACTACCCGGTTTGAGATTCCACCCGCTGGCTAAGTTTGTATTCTTGTTGCCGGCACTTATCTCCAGAGCGTGCTTCTACGTTTAGTATCCAGCAATCACCCTCGGGGGTAAGGGTGGCGGTATAGATATTATCCGCCACCAGTGTTGTCTTGTTGATTATTTCCCCGCCGTCCGCGTTGCGGGTTATTTGTTTCCTCATCAGCTTTTTGTGCTCAGCCGAATCAAGCCAGATGTAGCGTATGTCATGGGTATCTCCGGTCTCCCAGTCCTTCCAGGATAGGATGACGAATTCAATATCGCCAGTTTCGGGGTCATCAGTGGTGGTGACGGTGTGTGCCATCAGGATATCTTTGCCCAGCCAGTAGCCGACATTCCGGGCGTGCCGGATAGCCGTCATCCCGTCACGGCTATAGCGGGGTCCGCTAAGTAGCTGCACCGTGGTCATCCCCGCCCCGGCGGCGATTATTGCTGAGATGGCTATGGCTACGGCCAGGTTAAGTAGGCTGAACCCCTTTTCATCCCTTGTCATCGGTCTACCTTGTAGATTGTCACGGAAAGCATTGTCCGGCCATTATATTCTGCGGTAACGGTTACCTCCTGGATGCCATCATCAGTGGCATGGACCGGGCTAACCACTGGTGGTGGCACAGCCCAGCCGTCAGGTATGGTAAGTGTGGGATCGGTGGGGTACTCCGTGGCCGAG
>CAZAYK010000030.1:0-10911 GCA_964489415.1 uncultured Dehalococcoidaceae bacterium
GATGTGGAAGGAGTGCTTTGAAGGGGAGGGCATCCCCACCATTATCCGCCCCGTCTCCGGGCTGCCGATAGGGCAGGAGTTTGCCACCTACTCGGTGATGGTGCCCAGGGACAAGGAACATGTGATTAAGGATGTGCTGAGGAAGCTGTAATGCCACATCAAGTAGCTTGGCTAATATTCTTGCTACCGCTCTTCTCGTTTATTATCATCTCATTCTTCATCCGGCCCTTCGTGAGGAAGGAGTCCAGGGTAGCCGGCTATATTACCATCACGGCGATTGGTGGTTCGTTTATCCTGTCCTTGTGGGCACTTCTTGCCGTGATGTCCGCCCCGCATCATGAGCTGCCGATACCCCCGGTTGACTGGGTGATTATTGAGAACGGGGTTACCATCCAGCTGGGGATCATGATGGACTCGCTGACGGCGGTAATGCTGGTGGTGGTCACCCTGGTCAGCCTGATGGTCCAGATTTACTCCCAGGGCTATATGCATGGTGACCCCGGCTATCACCGCTATTATGCCTGGATGTCGCTGTTTACCATGTCCATGCTGGGCCTGGTCCTGGCGAATAACCTGCTGTTCATGTTTGTCTTCTGGGAGATGGTGGGGCTTTGCTCCTACCTCCTCATCGGCTTCTGGTTCCACCGCAAATCCGCCGCCGATGCTGCCAAGAAGGCGTTCATTGTGACCCGCATTGGTGACTTTGGCTTCCTGGCGGGGATATTGATCCTCTTTGCCAATACCGGTACCTTTGATATTGCTGAGCTACATCATCTGGCGCTAACCGGGGTTCTGGCGGGTACCACCCTTACCTGGGCGGCCATCGGCCTCTTTTCCGGGGCAGTGGGCAAGTCCGCCCAGTTCCCGCTGCATGTCTGGCTGCCCGATGCCATGGAGGGCCCCACACCGGTCAGTGCCCTGATCCATGCCGCCACCATGGTAGCCGCTGGTGTCTTTCTGGTGGCGCGCACCTTCCCCCTGTTTGAACATTCGCCTCAGGCAATAACCACGGTGGCCATTATCGGCGGTTTTACCGCCATCTTTGCCGCCTCCATGGGTCTGGTGATGACCGATATCAAGCGGGTACTGGCTTATTCCACCATCAGCCAGCTGGGCTATATGATGCTGGGTCTGGGGACGGGGGGTGTTGCCATTGGCATCTTCCACCTGTTTAATCATGCCTTCTTTAAGGCATTGCTCTTCCTGGGGGCAGGGAGTGTCAACCATGCCACCGGCACCTTTGATATGCGGCTGATGGGTGGGCTGCGCCGGAGCATGCCGTGGACATATGCCGTCTTCCTGATTGCCTCGCTGAGCATTGCTGGCATCTGGCCCCTCTCCGGTTTCTGGAGCAAGGATGAGATTGTCATCAGTGCCTTAAGTCAGCCTGTCCTGTTTTACCTGGCGATGATCACGGTGTTTATGACCGCCTTCTACATGTTCCGCGCCGTGTTTATGACCTTTGGCGGTGAGTACCGTGGTGGGGCGGCTGATGAGCATGGTAGCCATGGCCATCCCCATGAATCCCCCAAGGTAATGGTCATCCCGATGGTGGTGCTGGCCATCCTTTCTGTGGTCTCCGGCTTGTGGAACGTTACCGGGCACTTTGGTGCCTTTATGGGGCATGGAGAAACGCACGGCTTCGTGGAGGGCTTTTTCCACCCGCTGACACAGCCCCTGCCGTGGATTTCGCTGATACTGGCCGGGCTGGGCATCCTGCTCGCCTATGCCATGTACAGCAAGAAGTGGATTTCTCCGGAGAGGGTGGGCAGTCTTTTCCCGCCACTATATACCCTGCTTTCCCGCAAATACTGGTTTGATGAGCTTTACGAAAACATCATCGTCAGGCTGGTGTTGCTCCGGGGGCTATTTGCCGGTTTCCAGTTTTTTGACGAACGTGGTGTTGATGGTGCTGTCAATGGTGTCGCCGATGGTGTCCGGGCTGGGGGCAGGGTGATCCGTCAGGCACAGACGGGGCAGCTGCAGCTCTACGCCTTGGCTATCGGCGTGGGGATAGTGGTCATTATTCTTTGTGTCTATTTTCTGGGTTAAATCAGTAGGGGAGTTGGTATAGTTGGAGTTTAATTATCTAACCACGATACTGGTTCTGCCGGTGATAGGGGCGGTTATTATTGCCTTCATCTCCAGTGAGCACGAGAAGGCAATTAAACGGGTTGCCGCCATCTTTACCTTCCTCCCCCTGGTCTTATCCGTGGTTGTCTTTGTTCTCTTTGACCGGTCGCCGGCGGCTGCCGGGGTGTTTCAGTTTGAGGAAAAGGTACTCTGGATTGCCGCGCTCAATGCTCATTACCACCTGGGTGTGGATGGCTTGAGCTGCCCGCTGGTGTTATTGACCACCTTCCTTGGTTTTCTGGCGGTGCTCATCTCGTGGAAGATACACGAAAGACCCCGCGAGTACTTTGCCTGGCTTTTGCTCCTGGAGACGAGCATCATCGGGGTGTTTGCTTCCCTTGACCTGCTGCTGTTCTTCATCATGTGGGAGATAGAGGTTATCCCGATGTATTTCTTGATCTCCATCTGGGGCTCAGGGCGGCGGGATTATTCAGCGATGAAGTACGTGGTCTATACCCTGTTCGGCAGCGCCTTTATGCTGGCGGGCATCCTCAGCCTGTACTTTACCACCGGTAGCCTGAGTATGGTGGAGATAACTAACCAAGGGCTGGGTATGGCGGTGTCGATTATGCCGGTGGCAGCTATCTTCTGGCTGCTGTTGATTGGTTTTGCCGTCAAGCTGCCTGTCTTCCCGCTGCATACCTGGTTGCCTGACGCCCATACCGATGCACCGACTGCGGTCAGTGTTATGCTGGCCGGGGTGCTGATCAAGATGGGGGGCTACGGGATGATTCGCCTCTGTGTCAGCTTCTTCCCCGAGGTAGCTCGGCAGTTTGCCCATCTGCTGGTGATACTGGCGGTAATCGGGGTGGTGTATGGGGCGGCGGTAACCCTCCGCCAGACGGACATCAAGCGGCTGATTGCGTATAGCAGCATCAGCCACATGGGCTATGTGCTGCTGGGTATCTTTGCCCTGGGGCAGGTAAGCCTGACTGGCGCCGCCCTGCAGATGTTCAGCCACGGCGTGGTTACCGGTCTCCTCTTTGCCATGGCAGGGCTGGTGATTCACAATATCGAAGAGCGTGACCTCAACAGGCTGGGTGGGCTGGCACGGCAGGTGCCGGTGATGGCGGTGGTCTTCTCGGTAGCCGGTCTGGCGTCTTTAGGGCTGCCCACCACCAGCGGGTTTGCTGCTGAGTTTCTCATCTTTGTCGGCAGTTTTGCCAGCACCGCCTTTGCCGGTATTCAGGTTTATACCCTGATTGCTATTGTCGGGGTGGTGCTCACTGCCGGCTATATCCTGTGGATGCTGCAGCGGGTGTTCTATGGTCCGGTAAAAGAGGAATATAACGGGGTTAAGGATGCTGACACGCTGGAAAAGGTTTATATGTTTGCCTTGATTGCTGTGATTATGCTGG
This sequence comes from uncultured Dehalococcoidaceae bacterium, assembly GCA_964489415.1. Classification (GTDB taxonomy): domain Bacteria; phylum Chloroflexota; class Dehalococcoidia; order Dehalococcoidales; family RBG-16-60-22; genus CAZAYK01. The sequence continues at coordinate 3,492 of CAZAYK010000030.1, forward strand.
TGGGTATCTACCCGGCAGTTTTAACCGATGTGATTAAGCTGGGCATTTCGCCCGTAGTAGGTTTATTAGGTGGTTAAGGAGTAGCTGGTGAACCTGACACTATTTATACCGGAGCTAACCCTGGTGGTCTTTGCCGTGGTGGTAATCCTGCTGGATCTGGTCATCAGGCAGAAATGGCTGCTGGCCCAGGTTAGTCTCGCCGGGGTGGTGATTGCGGGCGGGGTCAGCGCCGCCATGTGGGGGGGCAGCTATCCGGCCATCTTTAACAATATGCTGGCCGTGGACAACTTTGCCCTGTTCTTCAAGCTCATCTTCACCGGGGTGGCTTTCCTGGTGATTCTGGCGTCCACGGATTATGTTAGCAAGTTTTCCCGCTTCCAGGGTGAATACTACGCCTTGGTGCTGCTGTCCACTCTGGGCATGATGCTGATGGCGGCTACGGCTAATTTAATCGCTATCTATTTAGCCCTGGAGCTGAGTAGCCTTTCCCTGTACGCCCTGGTGGGCTTCCTCAAGGATGCCAAATCAACCGAAGCCTCGCTGAAGTACCTGCTGCTGGGTGCCCTTGCCTCGGCGGTGCTCCTCTACGGTATGGCCATGGTTTTTGGCTTTACCGGGACCACCCAGCTGGGTGAGATTGCCCAGGCTATCCAGGGGATGTCACCGCGGGCTTTGCTGGCGAGCCCGGGGCTGCTTCTCGGCGTTGTCTTGCTGGTTGCCGGTTTCGGTTTCAAGATTGCCGCGGTTCCCTTCCAGATGTGGGTGCCCGATGTTTACGAAGGGGCCCCCACCCCGATAACCGCCTATCTCTCCGTAGCCAGCAAGGCGGCGGGTTTTGCCATCATCCTGCGGGTCTTCTTCTCCGCCTTGGGCATGCCTGCCTGGCTGAGCCTGAACTGGGGTTTAATCTTCGCTGTGCTGGCGGTGATCAGCATGACCATCGGTAATGTGGTGGCCATTCCCCAGACCAATATCAAGCGCCTGCTGGGGTACTCCAGCATCGCCCAGGCGGGTTACCTGATGGTGGGTCTGGCCACGGTGGGGTTTTCGCCACCGGCGGATATCCTGGGGCAGAGCGGTATCCTCTTCTTCCTTGCCAGCTATGCCCTGACCAATATGGGGGCGTTTATTGCCGTCATCGCTATTTCCAATAAGGTTAACAGTGACCTGATTGCTGACTATGCTGGTATGGGTCGGCGGGCACCACTGCTGGCCCTGGCGTTGACCTTGTGCCTTATTTCCCTAATCGGTATGCCGCCGGCGGCTGGTTTTATGGCCAAGTTCTATCTCTTCAGCTCTGCCGTGCACCACAACCTGCTGTGGCTGGTGGTTATCGCCGTGCTCAACAGTGTCATCTCCGCCTACTACTATCTGCGGGTGGTGAAGGTGATGTGGTTTGGCAAGCCAGCTTCTGAGGAGAAGGTGCCATCCTCAGGGTCACTGCGGCTGGCACTGCTGCTCTGCTGTGCCGGCGTGCTGTTGCTGGGTATTGTGCCCGGTGTGGTAATGCGGCTGGCCCACTTTGCCGCTAATATCCTCGTCTTCTAGCCGTTCCTGGGGTGGGGTAAACCTTACCCCGCTTTGTTACTCCAGGAATCAACATTCTGGGCAAAGAAGATGGGATTTTCCCCCAATAAACGAAGGGAAGAAAGGCGGAGACTCTCATTTGACGGGCTACATTTTAATCTCCAGGGCTAGTGATTTAATTGGCTCCCCCAGGGTCTCTGGCATCAGAGTCTCCTCTATGGCTCCGGCTTCTTTAACTCATATCCTACCCTTTTTGGGGGTGACAATCAAACATTCCAGTGAGGTGGTTAGACCAGGGAAGCCCACTGCCGGAGCATTCTTGTTGATTTTACTAACCGTAAGCGTTACTATTGAGGTGGTTAGACTGGGGAAGCCCACTGCGGAAGCATTCTTGTTGATGTTACTAACCGTGAGCGTTACTATTTTGAGGGAGGTATATGGATATGGCAAATTCAGGTAGCAGCATAATCAGGAGTGCTTGTGGCATCTGTCAGGTTGGTTGCGGTGTGCTGGTCCATGTGGACAACGGGCGGGTTGTTCAGGTAGAAGGTGACCCGGCGAGCCCCTTAAATGAGGGGGCGCTATGTGCCAAGGGGCTGGCGTCACTGGAGTATCTTTATCATCCTGACCGGCTACGGCATCCGTTAAAGCGGGTCGGGGAAAGGGGGCAGGGCAAGTGGCAGCAGATTAGCTGGGATGAAGCCCTAACCGCGGTCGCTGATGCCCTCACCAGGGCCAGGGACAATTATGGTGCTGAGTCGGTTGTCTTTATAGAGGGCAGTTTCAAGGGCGGCTCTCAGTTTCAGCATGTGGCTCGTTTTGCCAATATCTTTGGCTCTCCCAATGTTGCCTACCAGGGATATGTTTGCTTTGTGCCCCGGAACAGTGCCTCAAGGATTACCTACGGCTTCTATGCCGTGCCTGATTTTGACTACCCGCCGGCTAGAATCGTGCTCTGGGGTAAGAATCTGTCAGAAAACCTGCCTCATGTCCACCGTCGTGTTGTCCGGGCAGTAAGGCAGGGGGCAAAGCTCATGATTATCAACCCCAGGAAGATTTGGGGGGTGGATGAAGCTGACCTGTGGCTGAAGCCGAGACCAGGCTCGGACCTGGCGCTTGCCCTGGGACTGATCAATGTGATAATTAACGAGGATCTATACGATAAGGCGTTTGTCGAGAGATGGACAGTGGGCTTTGAGAAATTAAAAGCCCACGTTCAGGATTATACCCCGGAAAGGGTTGCCAGCATTACCTGGGTCCCCGCTGAGGTGATTAGACAGGCCGCCCGGGTTTATGCTACCGATAAACCGGCCTGCATCCAGTGGGGTAATGGTATGGATTACGGCGTGAATAGCTTTCAGAACGCCCGGGCTATTTGCATTCTGAAAGCAATTACGGGCAATCTGGAAATACCCGGGGGAGAGGTGCGATGGACGCCACCGCCACTACTGGGTCACCAGCTGGGGCCTCCTGCTCCCGAACTTACCCTGCCCGACAAGATACCATCCGAGGTGCGCCGGCGGGCTATTTCTGGGGGCAGGCAGCTGCCGATTGTTGCTGAAGTTACGCCCCAGGATGTAATCAGGGCTATCCAGCAGGCAGACCCCTATCCTATCCGAGCTGCCTGCGTCTTTGGGTGTAATGCACTGCTCACCTACAGCCATGCCCAAGAAGTATATCAGGCTCTCCACAAGCTGGATTTCCTCGCGGTGGCTGATATGTTCATGACGCCCACTGCGGCTCTGGCTGATATAGTGCTGCCGGTAGCCACCTACCTTGAGTTTAACGATATCGTGGCACCACCCTATTCCTTGCCGGTAGCGCTGGCTCAGCAGCGGGTTACCCGTGTGGCTGAGTGCCGCTCCGACTTTGAAATACTGCGTGACCTTGCCCGAAAGCTGGGACTGGGGGAGTACTTCTGGGGCAGCGAGGAGGAGCATCTCAACTTTATTCTCGGCCCCGCCGGTATATCGTTTGATGAATTCAGAAGAATAGGCGTGCTGGCCGGCAGCAAACTCTACCGAAGCTACCAGTCTCAGGGCTTTGCCACCCCCTCAGGCAAGGTTGAACTATACTCAAGCCAGCTTGAAGAGTGGGGGTTTGACCCCTTGCCGGTCTATTACGAACCTCCAGAAACGCCCCACAGCGCCCCGGAACTGGCTAAGGAATACCCCTTGGTACTTACCAGCGGCAAGCGTGGTTGCTACCGCCACTCGGGTGGCCGGCAGATAGCCAGCCTGCGGGGTATCTGCCCCGAACCGGTTACCTATATTCATCCCCAGACCGCAGGTGAGCTGGGGATAGCCGACGGTGACCTGGTCTATATCGAGACCAGGCGGGGCAGGATAAAACAACGGGCTGCCTTGTCAACTGATATCGACCCCAAGGTGGTAGTGGTTGACTATGCCTGGTGGTTTCCTGAGGATGGCCCGGCGCAGTTATATAGCTGGGCGAAAGCCAATATCAATATCTTGACCGATAACCAGCCGCCCTTTAACCGGGAGTTAGGTTCGGCAAATTTGAGAAGCATCCTTTGCAAGGTTTACAAGGCGTAATGCTGGCTGGTCCGGGGAGACTGAGGGCTCCTTTATTACAGGGGGGAGCCTGATTACCTTTATCAGATACCATAAAATCCAGGTGCTTGTGGCGGGGTTTAGCCGGCGGCGTGGAGTATGCCCAGCAGGTGCAACCCCCGAATAATCATGGTTACTGCTATGGCGGCAAGCAGTAGGTTAAATACGCTGGAAACGGCCCTAAGCCCGCCTTGTCCCATAAATCCAATAATTTGGTTACCTAATAAGAACAAACCCCAGGCTATCAGCAGGTTCACTATGAAGGAGACCAGGACCATATACAGCGGGAATTGAGCTGCCAGTAATAGCAGTGTTGTGATTGTCGCTGGGCCTGATAGGAGGGGCGTGCCAATAGGAACTACGGCTATCATTTCTTCCCTGATTACCTCTACCATTCGGCCGGTCATCATGTATTTAATGGAGAGGACGAGCAGGATGACTCCTCCGGCAATGGCAAACGAGCCCACGGAAATCCCCAGGACATTCAAGATGAATTGACCGAAGAAGAGGAAGGCAAGACCTACCACGGTGGCAGTGAGGGTGGCAACATGGATCATCCGGCGTTGCTCGTGCCGGGACATCCCCTCGCTCAAAGAGATAACGAAGGGTAGGTTCCCCAGAGCGTCAATAACGATAAACAGGGGCACGAAGGTCAATGTGAAGGATTGAAGCCAGTTGGGCATCACTATCTCTTTGGTCAGAGCTGCTGTTTAATGGTAGAACGTCACCGCGGGCTTGTCAACGAACTGGGGTGGTTTTTGGGGCTTTTGGGCAATCATTGAATTCGCAGCTGCCCCACTACTATAATTGCCTACCGATACCTGCCCCGAGGGAAGGCACGATTTGGGCCAGTATCTTCCCGCAGAATGAAAAAGGAGGTTACCACTTATGGAAAACCAGCTGGAGTTTTATGGGGAGACGGCGAAGTACCGGGACAGCTTTGACCAGGGACTGCCGGAGGTGATGGCTGCCTATACTACCTTCAGGAAGGGGGTATATCGGGATGGGGCCCTCAGCCTCAAGACCAAGCGGTTGATAGCTTTAGCCGCTGGGCTTCAGGCGGGGTGCCCCCGATGTATTATTGGGCAAACTAGGGATGCGGTAAAGGCCGGCGCCACCAAAGCCGAAATCCTAGAAGCCGTGTCAGTGGCTATTGTAATGGGGGGTACTGCCGCCAGCGCCGAGTCATGGCGGGTGGTCAAGGTACTGGAGGAGCTGGGCAAGTGGTAGCCCCCATTGCCGGTGGTTTTATTGACTAAGTTTGGCCTTGCAGTAGGCGTACAGGGCGTCGTAAACGGGGAACTGCTTCTCCAGAATCTCATGGTCGTCGGCATAGCCGAGTAGTCCGAACCCTCTGGCGATTGCCTCAAGCCCGGCGGCTTCAGGGGCGGTCCCTCGGTCAGCAGCAATGTCAGCGGCATGGACTATTTTGGCCAGCTCGTGCAGGGCCGGGTCGGTCAGGTCATACTTCTTGATGATGCTCTCGAAGCTGCACCGGCCCTGGTGGTGGTCCAGCTCAGCCTGGCCCCGCACGTCGAAAGGGATGGCTCCTTCACGCTGGGCCACATTCATCACCTCATCCGGTGGGGCGAAGATGAACTCAGCATCAGGATCAACGAAATTCTTGATGAGCCAGGGACAGGCCACCCTATCCACATGCACATGCTCTCGGGTTACCCATTTCATCCGGCTAGCCTCCTTTCTCATATGTGGTTGTTCCGTATTATACACTGTTACCCCCCGCTGTCAAACTTTGCTGAGAACATCCAAAATAGGTTAGAATTGCTCTCCGGTGGGAAGCTGAAGTGAAAATAAAGGTTTCACCATTTGTGCTCCTGTGTATTATGGGCGGGCTGGCCATCTTCAGCTCGACAATGGCCAAGAATCCGGTGCTGCCGTTGTTCATTCGTGCCCTGGAGGTGCCCATGGCTACGGTTGGCTTTATCGCGGCGGCATCCACCGTGGTCGGTATTGTGGTCAGCCTACCCGCTGGTGTCCTTTCCGATATTATCGGCCGGCGGCGGGTGATTTTGATTGCGGCTGTTGTCTTCGCCACTGCCCCCTTCCTTTATCTGTTGGTCAGCCTGCCGTGGCAACTGGTCATGGTGCGCATCTACCATGGCTTGGCTACAGCCATCTTGGGGCCAGTAGCCATGGCTGCTGTGGCGGATACCTTTGACCGGAGGCGCGGTGAGCGTATGGGGTGGTATTCATCGGCGACGATGGTGGGCCGCTTCCTGGCTCCCTTTGTCGGGGGTGCCCTAATCTTCGGCGATGACTTCCGCTGGGTATACCTGGCCACGGGGGTTATTGGGACGCTATCATTAGTAGCGGCGCTCAGGTTGCCGCTTCCCACAGCAACCGCTGGTTCCCTAGGGGAGGCATTAAAGCGGGGGCGTGGCGAGTTATGGGGGGATATCAAAGCCATCTTGACCCATCGTGGTATTCTGGCGACAAGCGCAGTGGAGGCGGTACAGTACTTTGCTTTTGGCTGTCTGGAGGTCTTTCTGCCTATCTATCTCCATGAGCAAGCCGGCTTTCAGCCTTTAGGGATTGGCCTGCTGTTTACCATACAGATAGTGGTCGCTACCCTGACCAAGCCAGTGATGGGGCGCCTGTCTGACCGCTACGGCCGTGTACCCATGATCATGGCCGGGTTGGTGCTGGGCGGCATTACCATGACCTTTATGACCTACTCAAGCAACTACTTGGTGCTGGCTGTTCTTATCGGGCTATTCGGCCTGGGGTTGGCTACGGTTACTGCGTCCAGTGCCGCACTGGTGGCTGATTTATCCCAGGCGGCTAGCTATGGTGGTGCCCTGGGGGTGCTGTCCAGCGTGATGGACATAGGTCATTCCACGGGGCCCATGGTCGGCGGTCTGCTGATCAGTGCCTACCGCTATAAAACAGCCTTTGGGGCAGTCGGCGCCGGGCTTGTCCTGGCAAGCCTGGTTTTTGGGTTGATAATGCGCCGGACTGCCGGGCGCATGGGCTCATAAGGGCGTAAGGAATCCTTGACTAACCTTACTTCACGGCGTGGCCTATCATGGCAGCATTGCAGTTTTTACAGTGCATGAGTCCGCTGGGGATGTATTCACTATGAATGATCCTGGGGTGCGTTATTTTCGGAGGCCCTTGCCCCCAGCTTCACGCTTCCTTCTTAAACTTCGCGGTATATTGCCTTGTTTCTTTCGAGGAAAGTCGGCTCCGGGCGGGCCGAAGGGGTTTTCACGATTACTTCTTGGCACCTTCAATTGCTGCTTTAGCTTTCACCTTAATCTGCTTGGGTTTCGCCTCTTCAGCCTTGGGCAGGGTCAGGG
>CAZAYK010000031.1:0-10421 GCA_964489415.1 uncultured Dehalococcoidaceae bacterium
AGTCGGGAGACACCGCCAGGGCGACAACGTCGTCCCCGATAGCCGCCGATGCCGTCCAGGCCAGCCCACCATTGGTTGACTTGTAGACGACATCATTCGCAGCCGGGTTGGTGTCAACCACGAAGATGGTGCCGTCAGACGCTACCGTGACAAACGAGGCATCCGTACCCGCTACCGCGGGCGGCACTATCTGGTTGTTCACCGGGGCGGGGGTAGGCACCTTGCTGTATTCCAGCGTACCGGCGGAGGCAGGAGCAGCCATGGCAAGCATGCTGACGAGCAGCACCACTACCAGGCCAATGATGCCCCAAATCTTAACTGTTTTCTTTCTCATCGACCTTTATTTTGCCTCCTTAAAGAAATTCAAAACTTTTCCTGATATAGCTATACCTTCACAAATAGCGAGATAACTTCATATCTCCTCTCTATGAAGATACCTTAGCTTGGGAAATCTGCAATTAGAGCCTATAACTCTATCCCCCCTTACGGGCTATGACCATGGCATCACCTCCTTTCCAGACACACTAACCGCAAGGTACAACTGTTTCCAATATAGCACATATTTCCCGTTTGTCAACCCCCCGCCGGGGAATTTACCCAATTTTGTTAACATTTCCCGGCACCACTCCGCCGATTTTGGCTCCCCGGCACGCCCCAACCCTCAGTTGAGCAGCTCGGGCAACTGCGCCACCGGAACCGTTTTCTGCCGGGCGCTCACCATATCCCGCAGCACCACGCTACCCGCCCGCACCTCCTCCTCCCCGATAATCACCGCATAGCGGGTGCCGCGGGCATTCGCCTGCCGCAGCTGGGCCTTCAGGCTCCGGCTACCGGTGGCCATGATGGCACCGATACCCGCCTGCCGTAACTGGGCCGCCAGCTTGATGGCCTCCCTCCGGGCATCATCCCCGAGATAGGCGATGAACACCTGGGGCATGGGGAGGGGGGGCACAGCAATACCCTGCTTCTTCAGGTTGAGTACTATCCGCTCGATGCCGGCGGCAAAGCCAATGGCCGGAGTCGGCTTACCGCCCAGCTCCTCAATCAGGTCATCATAGCGCCCGCCCCCGCCGAGGGTACTCTGGGCACCACCCGCCTCAGGCTGGATCTCAAAAACCGTCCGGGTGTAATAGTCCAGCCCGCGCACCAAGCGGTGGTTCACCACAAAGGGAATCTCGAGTAACTCCAGGTATTCCCTTAGCTTTCGGAAGTGGGTGCTGCATTGTCCACAGAGATGGTCAACACTGCGGGGGGCATTATTTGCCCTTTCCTGGCATGATGGGTTCTTGCAATCGAGGAGGCGGAGGGGGTTACGCGCCAGTCTGCTCCTGCAGTCCGGGCATAGCTCCGCAGCGTAGTTGGCGTAATACTCGGTGAGCACGGTGAGGTAGCCCGGGCGGCACCGCTTGCAGCCAATGCTATTGAGCTGCAGGGAGAGATGGCTTAGCTGCAAGGAATGGAAGAAATGCCAGGCCAGGGCAATAACCTCGGCATCAAGGGCGGGGTCATCATCCCCAATTGCCTCACAGCCAAACTGGTGGTGCTCCCGTAACCGCCCTGCCTGGGGTCGTTCGTAGCGGAAGATTGATGCCAGGTAATATAGCTTTACCGGCTGGGGCAGGTTATGCAGCCCGTGCTCCAGGTAAGCCCGGCATACCGGTGCCGTGCCCTCCGGCCGCAGCGTTACCTGGTTCCCCCCCTTGTCAGTGAAGGTATACATCTCCTTTTCCACAATGTCAGTTCCCGGCCCCACGCCGCGGAGGAACAGGCCGGTATCCTCAAAGGTGGGCGAATCAATCCGCTGGTAGCCGTAAAGCCGGCAGGTATCGGCCGCCTTCTGCCCGACATAATGCCAGTAGGCTTGCTCCTCAGGCAGGATGTCCGCTGTCCCGCGTGGTGCCTGGTACAATCTTGCCCTCCGCTAACATCTTATTACCGGCTAGAATACAGGATTATGCCCCGCTTTGTAAAGCAACGAGGTATTTTACACCACTAGCCTTATGGAATATACTAATTGTGTATGGATGTCAGCAAACTCCTCAATAAGGCTCGGGGTTACCTCCCGCCAGAGAAGGTAGCCCTGGTGGAAGAGGCGTATCATTTTGCCGCCACCGCACACCGGGGGCAGGTGCGCCAGTCGGGGGAGCCCTATCTGGAGCACCCCTTGCAGACGGCGCTGACCCTGGCCGAACTCCAGCTCGATGCCAGCTCTCTGGTGGCGGCGCTGCTGCACGATATCCCTGAGGATTGCGGCCTGCCCATCTCTGATATTGAAGCCAGATTTGGCACCGAGATTGCCAAGCTGGTTGACGGCGCCACCAAGCTGGGTAAAGTCCCCCTGACCACCTCGGGAGCTGCCCAGGCGGAGAACCTGAGGAAAATGCTGGTGGCCATGGCCAAGGACCTCCGGGTGGTATTCATCAAGCTCGCTGACCGGCTCCACAATATGCGCACGCTGGCTGCCCTACCCGCCGAGAAGCAGCGGACTATCGCCCGAGAAACCCTGGAGATATATGCGCCGCTGGCGCACCGGCTGGGGATTTGGGAGCTCAAGTGGCAGCTGGAAGACCTCGCCTTCCGCTATCTGGAACCGGAGAAATACCGCCGCATTGCCCGCTTGGTGGCCGCCCGGCGCACCCAGCGAGAAAGCTTCCTCAAAAAGGTAATTGACATTCTGAAAAAAGAGTTTGATAAGGCGGGGCTGACTGCCGAGATATCCGGCCGAGCCAAGCATATCTACAGTATCCACCAGAAGATGGAGCGTTATGCCGCGCTGGGCAAACCCTTTGATGACATACATGACCTGCTCGCCCTGCGCGTGCTGGTTAATACCGTACCCGAGTGCTACAGTGCTGTCGGCATTATTCACAGTCTGTGGCGCCCCCTGCCGGAGACGTTTGACGATTATATCGCCACCCCCAAGCCCAACGGCTACCAGTCCCTGCACACGGCGGTGATGTGTCTGGGAACAACCCCCCTAGAAGTGCAGATTCGCACTCGGGAGATGCATTACATTGCCGAATACGGGGTCGCCGCCCACTGGCGCTATAAAGAGGGTGAGGTTAAGGACCTCCAGTTTGAAAAGAAGATATCTTGGTTACGCCAGCTGGTGGAATGGCAACGGGAGTTAAGCGGGGCGGAAGAATTTCTGGAATCAGTTAAGACTGATATTTTTATGGACCAGGTTTTTGTCTACACCCCCAAGGGGGAGATCAAGGACCTGCCCCGCGGCTCGACCCCCCTTGATTTTGCCTACCGGGTGCACACTGACCTGGGGCACCGCTGCATCGGCGCTAAGGTGCATGGCCGGCTGGTGCCGTTCAATTATGAGCTTAAGAACGGTGATGTTGTGGAAATTATTGCTGCCAAGGGGGCTAAGGGGCCGAGCCGGGATTGGCTCAACCCCCACCTCGGCTATGTCAAAACCTCTCACGCTCGGGGAAAAATCCGGCAGTGGTTCAAGAAGCAGGAACGGACGGAAAACATTGAACGCGGCCGGGAACTCCTCGAGAAGGAGCTAAGGCACCTGGGCCTAAGAATTGACCGCCAGGAACTGGCCAGCATGTTCAATTATAGCAACGTGGATGACTTTCTGGCGGCCATTGGCTATGGGGGGGTCACCACCCACCAGATTGCGGTAAAACTAGCCGCCACGCACGAGGAGCCTAAAGCGGTGCCCGAGGTCGCCCCCGCCCAGCCAGCACCATCAACCGTCCGACTTTTGGGGGTGGGTAACCTGGTGACCCACCTTGCCCATTGCTGTCACCCCGTCCCCGGCGACCGGATTATCGGCTATGTTACCCGTAACCGGGGGGTGACAATCCACCGCTGTGATTGCTACAATGTAATCCGTGAGTCCGAGAAGGAAAGGCTGATCCCGGCAGAATGGGGCGATGTTGAGTCGCTTTATCCGGTTAATGTCCGGGTGGAAGCCTGGGATAGGGTGGGGCTGATGCGGGATATAACCACGGTGGTGGCTGAGGAAAAGATTAACATCTCCTCGGTGAGCCTCACCAATCACGAAGACCGCACCATCTCCATATTCCTCACCGTGGAGACAAAGGGGCTGGCACAACTGAGCCGGCTGTTAAAGAAAATCGAGATGGTTAAAGGGGTAACCAGCGTGGCTCGAATTGGGGAGGAGGCAGCCAAAATGCCCGCCCCAAAGAGGAACCAGTGACGATATAAGTCAGTAATTATAGTGAGGGGGTTAGATATTGGCAAGGAAGAAATCCGCCGAGAAACAGGTGCGCGTTGCCGAGCGAAGGCGACTGCGCAATAAGTCGGTGCGCAGCCAGGTCAAGACCAGGATCACCAAGGCAGAAAGGCTTATCTTCTCCGGGGAGCTTGAGGCAGCGCAGGAGGCAGTGGTGGCGGCAATAAGCTCCCTGGACAAAGCGGCGGAAAAGGGGATTCTGAAACCCAATAATGCTGCCCGCCGCAAGTCAAGATTGATGAAGAAGTTAAACGAGGCGCTAGCCACAGCCGCGGAAGTAACCGAGGCGGAAGCGGCGGAGTAATCGGCGGTGATGCGTCCCGCCAGGTTACCCGCCTACCCCTCCTTAGCCTCCTCCCACAGGGCATTCTGCTCGGCAAGGGATAGCTCCCTCAGGTTAAGCCCCCGCTGCCGGCATAGCCTCTCCATGCGGGAGAAGCGCCGGTAAAACCTGCGGTTAGCCTCTCTCAGGGCAGCCTCAGCATCGATCCCCAGCCACCGGGCAACATTAACCAGCGTAAACAGCAGGTCGCCAAACTCGGCGGTTCGCTGCTCCTCGCTTTCCGCCTGCTTAAGCTCGGCGACCTCCTCGGCCAGCTTATCAATAACACCATCAATATCCCCCCAGTCAAAGCCAACCCGCGCCACCCGTTTCTGCACCTCGTGGCTATAAGCCAGGGCAGGCATGTGCTGGGGCACACCGTCCAGCAGGGAGGCACCCTCCCCCCGCTCCTCCTCCTTAAGTGCCTCCCAGTTACGTATCACCTCGTCAGCATCGGTTACCCTCCGGGAGCCGAAGACATGGGGATGGCGATGAATCAGCTTGGTATTGATCCCCCGGATAACGTCACCTATCTCAAACTCCCCGGCCTCACTGGCAATCTGGGCATGAAGCACAACCTGCAGCAATAGGTCACCCAGCTCCTCACCGAGCCGGCACGCATCCCCATCATCCAGTGCCGCCAGCACCTCATAGCATTCTGAGAGCAGATTCTCCCGTAGTGAGGCATGGGTCTGCTTCCGGTCCCAGGGGCAACCGTCAGGGGCCCGCAGCCGGGCAATTATCCTCACCAGTGTGTCAAACTTGTCCAGTTCCTCAGGTAATGACAACGCGACCTCCCGGTTTGCTCCACGATGGCTGACTAGCTGGGCAGGACCGCCCTGATGAAGTCCCGGTGTCCCCGCAAAAATTCCGCCGCCGCCATGGCCCGCTTCCCCGCCGGCTGAACCCTGATGACACCCAGGACCCCATCGCCAGTACCCACGCCGAAGGCAGCCTGCCCCTCAGGCAACACCGTTACCTGCCCGGGGGCAAGGTCCCCTCCCGGTAGCGGTTCCGCCTTAATAATCCGGAACTGCTTCCCCTGCCACCAGGTATAACTGCCCGGCCAGGGAGTAAACGCCCGCACCCGCCGCCATATCTCCACCGCGGATAGATTCCAGTCAATCTCACCATCCTGTTTGGTGATGGTACCACAATAGGTAGCCTCCGCCTCCTCCTGGGGCCGGGGGATAATCTCCCCCCGCGACCAGCGAACCACTACCTCGGTCAGCAGCCGGGCGGCTACCTGAGCCAGCTTGCCGGTAAGGGAACCCGTGTTATCCCCCCGGGAAATGGCCACGGCAGCCCGGGCCAACACCGGCCCGGTATCCAGACCCTCATCCAATAGCATGATGCTGACCCCGGTAAACTCCTCCCCCGCCAGAATGGCGGCAACCACGGGTGAGGCACCACGGTACCGCGGCAGCAGCGAGGGGTGGATATTGATACAACCGTACTTAGGTAGCTCCAGCACTGGCCTGGGCAGAAGCTGGCCATAGGCGGCGACGACGATAATATCCGGCCGAAGATCGGCCAGCTGTGCCACCGTGGCTGCCTCCGTTAAACTGGCCGGCTGCACCACCGGCACCTGCCAGGCTAGTGCTGCCCGCTTTACCGGCGACGGCTGTAGTGACCGCCCCCGGCCCGCAGGCTTATCCGGCGGGGTATACGCCGCCACCACCTGGTAATGATTTCGCATCAGCTGCTCCAGAGGTGGCACGGCAAAGTCGGGGGTGCCCATAAAAACGACCCGCAACCTCGGCCTCCTCGTACCAAGTTTAACATTAAAAATTTTTTGTAACAACCAGCCATTTTATTCCTAGCCGCCCAATTTTTAGCAAAAAATAAAGTTTGGGGGAGTTAGTAAGGGAAACCATGGGGCAAAATTGACCCGCCACCGCCACCAAAAACCTTGCCAGGCCAGGGGTTTGGTAGTATGCTATAGACCGTTGCCCGAAAATCAATAAAGCTTCCCCCACCCACCTCAAAAACTGCCAGCAACCTAGTCGGCAATCCCAGTCGGCAAGCGGAGTGATACACCTACCAGCAGCATTATAGGGGTGAGTGTGTGCCTAAAATAGGGCTTCCACACTCCACGGGTTAATCTCGTGAGATATATCGGGGTTAAGGAATTTATGGGAACAAGGTCGCCACAGGAGATATGGGAGGCCGCCTTAGGCGAGCTGCAAATCCAAATAAGTAAACCGAACTACCGGACCTGGTTCCAAAACACCACCGGCGTAAGCTTTGAGGACAACCAGTTTGTCGTCGGCGTACCCAACGCCTTTGTCGCTGAATATCTAGACAAGACCCAGCGCTCCCTGATTGAAAAGACACTCATCGGCCTCACCAATGCTGATATTCAGGTCGTCTTTCAGGTGGACGGCAACCATTTTGATCCCCCCCCAGCTGGGCGGGCTAGGTTGACAAACCCCCCGGCCCGGGCAGTGCCCTCCCCCAGGCTCAACCCCAATTATGTCTTTGAAACCTTCATTGAAGGCAACAACAACCGCTTGGCCCGGGCGGCGGCCCTCGCCGTAGCCGAGAACCCAGGGCATACCTACAATCCCCTGTTTATTTATGGTGGTGTTGGCCTGGGTAAGACCCACCTCCTGCATGCCATCGCTCATGTGGCCCTGGCCAAGCGGATACCGGTGGTCTGCACCAGCGCCGAGCAGTTTACCAACGAGTTCGTCACCGCCCTCCGGCAAGGAAGGGCTGAGGAGTTCCGCAACAAGTACCGAAATGTGGGTATGCTGCTTATTGACGACATTCACTTTATCACCGGTAAGGAGCAGACCGAGGAAAGCTTCTTCCACACCTTCAACGAGCTGCACAATGCCCATCGCCAGATGGTGATTACCAGTGATCGCCCCCCCAAGGAAATGCCCCGGCTGGCGGAAAGGCTGCGCTCCCGCTTTGAATGGGGACTGCTGGTTGATATTCAACCCCCTGATTTTGAAACCCGTCTGGCGATACTCCAGGCTAAAGCCGCCCAAAAGGAAGCTGTGGTCGGCACGGAGGTGCTGGAGTACATCTCCCAGCAGATTCGGCACAACATCAGGGAGCTGGAGGGTTCCCTGAACCGGGTGGTAGCTTATGCCAAGCTGCTCCAGACCCTACCCACCGTTGAACTGGCCGCCCGGGCCCTTAAGGATATTGCCAAGGTGGAGCGAGCCGGGATAACCCCCACCCGGCTCATCGAAGCCGCGGCGGATAGCTTCCAGCTATCGGTGCAGGATCTTCTCGGCCGGAAACGGGACAAGGAGACAGTCACCGCCCGGCGCCTGACCATGTATCTCCTTCGCCAAGAAACCCATTACTCACTGGCGCAAATTGGTGAGCTGTTAGGCGGTCGGGACGCTGCCGCGGTGACCCACGCCTGTCAACGGATTGCCACCGATCTCAGCAAAGACCCTTACCTAAGGCGCAAACTCCACGAAATCCAGCAAAAAATAGCGGAAGCAGGCTAGAAGGTTCATCAATTTCCCCAAACCGGCCGGCTATCTCAATCCCTCACCATCATAATGACAAAAAGTTGTCATTCCTTTTCGCCACCGGGCAACAATTTTTGTGAACTTTTTGCGGCCTTTTTGCGCAAAAGCAATCGCTTTTTGCCTGGGTCAGCCGTTAGCCGGCATTACTCCTTGCTAGGCCCTTAATACTGTTACTACTAAAACAACTTAGGTTAATTGAATATAGGAATTGATTATATTAAGATTTGAGTAAGTTGGGTACTCATCCGTGGTGAGCCAGTGATTGACCGGGCAATTATAGTGGTGAAATCAGGAAAGGGTGGCGATGGGGCGATAAGCTTTCGCCGGGAGAAGTTTGTTCCCTTCGGTGGTCCTGATGGGGGTGATGGGGGTGATGGGGGTGATGTGATCATCCGGGCGGATGCGGCGGTCACTGATCTACGCCGCTTCAAGAGAAGGCGGTTTTATCACGCCGGTGATGGGAAGCACGGTAGTGGCAAAAAGAAGCAGGGTAAGAGGGGGGAGGATCTGGTACTAACGGTACCGGTGGGTACCCTGGTTTCGGATAAGACTGCCGTGGGGGGAGATTCCCTCATTGCTGATCTGGAGCAGCCGGGGCAACAGGTGGTGGTGGCCAGGGGAGGGAGAGGGGGCTGGGGTAATGCCCGTTTTGCCACGGCTACCAATCAGGCTCCACAGATTGCCCAGAAGGGGGAACCCGGGGAGGAGAGGGCAATAATCCTGGAAATGCGGCTGATTGCTGATGTTGGCATCATCGGCTATCCTAATGTGGGAAAATCAACCCTGCTGGCGGCGACATCGGCCGCCCACCCCCAGATAGCCAGCTATCCCTTCACCACCCTGGAGCCGGCGTTGGGTGTTGTTGAGGTTGGTCACCATAGCTTTACCCTCGCTGAGATACCGGGTCTGGTGGCTGATGCTCATCGGGGCCGTGGGCTGGGACACGATTTCTTACGCCACGTCATGCGGACCCGGGTGCTACTCCACCTGCTCGACGGTAGTTCACCATCCCCGGTGGAGGACATGGCTGCGGTGAATGCCGAGCTTAGCCTGTTTGACTCATCCCTAGCGCGCAAACCGCAATTGGTGGTGGTAAATAAGAGCGACCTTCCCGAGGTACAGGCACGGTTGGCACAAATAAAGCGGGAGCTGAGTAATACCGGGGTTGACGCCTATTTTATTTCGGCAGCCACCGGGCAGGGTGTTGCCGAGCTAATGGCGGCAACACTGCGGTTGCTGGAGACGGTCAGGTCTCAGCAGGAGGAAGAACCGGGCATGCCCCGGAGGGTGTTCCGCCCCCCGCCCAAGGTTAGCGGCATCAGGGTGTATCGGGAAGGTGATACCTATGTTGTGGTCGCCCCCGGGCTGGAGCGTATTGTTACCCGTGGTAATGCCTCGGCCGCTGAGGTGCGCGGGCAGCTCCGGCGGTATCTCGCCCGGCGGGGGGTCAACCGGGCCCTGGAGAAAGCCGGGGTGAAGCCGGGGGATAGGGTGCGCTGCGGGAATTTAGAGTGGGAATGGTAAATTAATGAGCATTGGTGTGCTTGGGGGTACCTTTGACCCGATTCATAATGGGCACCTGATGGTAGCTGAGGAGGCAAGACGCCGGCTCAATCTGGTGAGGATTATCCTGGTGCCGGCGGGTCAGCCCCGGCTGAAGCCGGAGCGTCCCCTCACCCCACCCCAGCATCGCCTCAACATGCTTCAGTTGGCCATTGCCGGGACACCCCATTTCACGGTATCTACGGTGGAGTTAGAACGGGAGGGTCCTTCTTATACCGTGGACACCATTGCTCAGCTAAAGGAGCAGGTTGATGCTGGCGATGAGCTATTCTTTATCTTGGGTTGGGATAGCCTCGCCCGGCTCCCCGAGTGGAGGGAGCCTTCCCGCCTGATTAGGCTGTGTTATCTGGTAGCTGCCCCCCGCCCCGGCTATCCGCCACCGGACCTTAACGCCCTGGAGAGCATCATCCCCGGAATCTCCCTGCGGGTGGTGCTCTTGGACAAACCGCGGGTGGATATCAGCGCCTCAGTAGTCAGAGACCGTGTCGCCCGGCGCTTACCCATTGGCCACCTTGTCCCCGAGCCGGTGAAGAGATATATTAAACAGCATAAGCTATACCTTAGAGTGGATTAGGAGGTGCTCTATGAAAGCCCTTGGTATCGTTGGCAGTCCACGCCGCGGGGGGAATACCGAGATTTTAACCCAGCATGCCCTGAACGCCATTGCCGAGGAGGGCGTGGACACGGAGCTGATCCGGCTTGCCGATGTTGATATCCGGCCGTGTAATGCCTGTATGGTTTGCCAGCGCCAGCAGACCATTGAGCGATGCCCTATTGAGGATGACCTGCTGGCACTGTATGCCCGGATGAAGCAGGCGGCGGC
>CAZAYK010000032.1:0-10287 GCA_964489415.1 uncultured Dehalococcoidaceae bacterium
CCTGGAGTGAGGCTGAGCACCGCTTTATAGCCAGTGCTTCGTACGGGATGGATGCCGGGGCAGTGGCTAAACTGCAGCCACTCCTCGATGAGGCGGTGCCTGACCTGGCCGGGAGCAGGGACAGCTTCGATCTGCTTTCCGAGCTTCGCCCTGAATCAGCTCTGCCCGTATCGGATAAGGGGGTGAGGCAGGACCCCATAATCGCCCTGCCGCTCCAGATTGGTGGCAAATGGCTGGGGTTGATCTATGTCTTGCGTCCGCTAAATGCTGCTTCCTTCTCCAAGATAGACAAGGCCGTCTTAGCTGCCTTTGCTGAGCAGGCAGCGCTGGCAGTGCAGAATGCCCAGCTGGCACATGTTCTCGCTGAGGAGAAGCAGCGGATAGAGTCCATTCTGGAAAACAGTGCCGAGGGCATCATGAGCCTGGATGCCAGCCGCCGGCTCGTTGGTTTCAACCAGGCTATGGAAAAGCTCACCGGCTACTCCCGGGAGGAGGTGCTGGGGAAGGAGTGCTTGGGGGTGCTGAATTTACGGGATAGGGAGGGGAATATCATCTGTAACCAGCGGTGTCCCTTGCGGATGAGCCCTGAACAAGGCACGACCATTGAGCGTGAGGGAGTGATCCGGACAAAGGAGGGAAGGGATGTTGACGTGGCCATGGTATACTCGGTTATCCGCTCCCCGGAGGGTAAACCGATAAACGCGGTGGTCAACGTTCGGGACATATCCAAGCTGCGCCAGGTTGAGAATCTCCGGGAGGCATTCCTGTCAATGCTGGGGCATGAGTTGCAGACCCCTCTGTCCATTATTAAGGGGTATGCTGGTACCCTGGCCCGGAGTGATGGTCACTGGACGGAAGAGACGCTGCGCCAGGGGCTCAGCGTGGTTGAGGAAGAGAGTGACCGGTTGAATAGGGTGGTGAGCAAGCTGTTGCTTGCCTCACGTATTTCCACCGGGGCATCGGCGATAGAGAAAGAGCCGGTGCAGCTTGCCGCTCTGGCGGGCAAGGTGGTGCGGCGGCTCCAGGCAGTAACCGATATACATACCTTTGAGATTGACTTTGCTCCCGATTTCCCCGCGGTGCTGGCTGACCCGGCGCTGATGGAGGAGGTGTTGACCAACCTGGTGGAGAATGCCATTAAGTACTCCCCGGAGGGGGGCAGGATAACAATAGGCGGTAGTTGGAACGATACGGAGGTGAGGGTAGCTGTCTCTGATGAGGGCATCGGCATCCCCGCGCGGGAGTTGGACCACATCTTTGAGCGCTTTTACCGGGCGGGCAACGGTCAGGTGCGCAAGGTGCCGGGGGTGGGGTTGGGTCTGTATATCTGCAGGTCAATTATCGAGGCTCATGGGGGCAAGATTGAGGTGTCAAGCCGCCCGGGGCAGGGGTCTCGGTTTAGCTTTACCCTTCCCCGGGAAACGGGTGGTTAAATCTTCACGGTTGGCGTTACTATGGGTGCCGAAAAGACGATATTAGTTGTTGATGATGAGCCACGGATGGTCCAGTTCATCACCATGAATCTGGAACTGGAGGGGTTTCGTGTTGTTAGTGCTGCCGGTGGTTACGAGGCTGTGGAGAAGGTGGTTCGGGAGTTGCCTGACCTGATTATCCTGGACATTATGATGCCCGATATGGACGGCTTTGAGACGTTGAAGAAGATTCGCCAGATTTCCTCGGTGCCGGTCATTTTTCTCAGTGTCAAAGGCGAGGAATTTGACCGCGTCCGGGGTCTGGATCTGGGTGCCGATGACTACCTGACCAAGCCATTCAGCCCCCGGGAGTTGGTATCGCGGATAAGGGCAGTCCTGAGAAGGACGCAGGAAAAGGCATGGACCCCCCGGTCAGAGATAGTGGTTGATGATGAACTGCGCATCAATTTTGACCAGCGAAAGGTAATAGTTCGCGGTCAGGAGGTGCCGCTGCGGCCGACGGAGTACCGGCTCCTCTACCAGCTGGTCACCAATGCCGGGCGGTTGCTCACCCATGAGACCCTGCTCTCCCGGGTGTGGGGCCCGGAATATCGTGACGAGGATCAGTATGTACGGCTCTATATTACCTACCTGAGGCAAAAGATTGAAAAGGACCCCAAGAACCCCAAATACATCCTCAGCGAGCGGGGGCTGGGCTACCGGTTCAAGGAGTTTAACCATCCTTAGGTAGCTTCATCTCGCCTGCGGGAGTGCCGGCAGGGTGGCCCAATGTATAACCGGCTGGTGGGCTACAGGGAGAAGAAGCCAAACAAGATTGCGGCGACAACAACGCCGAACAGCCCGATGCCGAAGCCAGTCATCATGGTGTTGCGGGCCCGCAGGTCACCTCTATATAGCTGTGCCAGCGCATAGCCAAACACGGCGGCGGCAATCACAAAGAAGATAAGAGCAACAATAAAGGTCACAGTGTGCATAGGCCCGGACTCCTTTCTAATCTGGCGAAATTTTCCTGACACATCTCCACGATCAGGTTGACCGCCCGGCCCGCGGCAATTTGCACTGGTGGGGATAATTCCATACTCCATTCCAGCTTTTCGGGCCGGGTAACCAGAAAGAAGGTTTCTGGCTCATAGCCAAGCAACCCCCACATTTGTACCAGTTCCCAGGCGCCAACCTGATGGAACGATAGTATTCTTTTCCCCGGTTCCCCAAAGGTAGCGCCGGGTTTGAAGAGGAGCAGCTCTCCGGGGGGTAAATCGGTCATCATTGCGTCTACAATAAGCAGCCGGGCGACTCCATCAAGGTAACCCAACAGGTTGAAGCCGCCCACACCCCCTTCCTCTACCCTGACATAGCTGGGCAGTTTAGCCTCCTTGAGGCGGCGGGCAACCTCGATTCCGAAGCCCTCATCCCCCAGAAGCAGGTTCCCCAAACCCAATACCAGTGTTGTCCCCGGAGCGGGCTTTTCCGTCATGAACGGCTTGACTCCTCGGTAGTGGAATAAAGATGCATTTCCTTAATCTCAGCAAATTTCTCACGGAAGGTAAGATACACGTGAATCATGAGGAAGAGGACAAACAGCCAGTTAACCACGTAGTGGGCTATCCGGACCTCGATTTCATTGTTAAACAGGGTGTAATTGAAGCCGGCAAGCCAGCCGTCGGGGTATTTCAGGGCAAATCCGGAGATTATCTGGAAGATAATCAAGATAAAGGCGAGGCAGTAGGAAATCATCTGTAATGGATTGTACTTTTTGGTGATAACGGGCTCTTTGCCAATATAGGCATAGTAGTTAATCACCTTGGGGAATAGCTTGAAATCGGCGGCGGTGGGAATAAACGAGCGCCAATCCCGGTTTGGCCCGAAAAACATCCCCACAATGCGGAGCACTACGCTAATGGTCAGGACTCCGGCGGCGAAGAAGTGTACCCCGCGGGCTAGGGACATCAGGAAGCCACCACCGCCGACAAAGGGGCGGTGGATGTAAAATCCGGTGAGAACCAGGAGGATAATCGCCACCAATATTATTTCGTGAAGGATGCGGAATGCCAGCGGGTGTCTTATCTCTATTTTCTGTGTAGTTGTCATCATATACCCCCTATGTTACCTTATAGACCTTGATATCATTTGTCTCCGGGTCGATGAGGTGTATGGCGCAGGCCAGGCAGGGGTCAAAGGAGCGGATGATACGCACAATATTGATCGGATTTTCCACATCAGGCACGGGGGCTCCAATCAGTGATTCCTCATACGGCCCTCTGACTCCCCTTTCGTCCCGTGGCGAGGCATTCCAGGTGCTGGGTACCACCAGTTGGTAGTTCTTGATGCGTCTATCTTCAATGTCCACCCAGTGTGCCAAGGCGCCTCGGGGCGCATCCCAGGCACCCATGCCACGGGCTGACCTGGGGACCGGCTCCTCCTTCATGCCAACAATGGGTCCGGCAGTAGCCAGCTCCAGCAAGCGGTCAATCCAGGCCAAGCCGGCTTCACCGATAATCTTGGATTCTATGGCCCGGCAGAAGTGGCGGGCTACGGCTCCTGCCTTGCCCCCCGCCTTAATCAGGTCCATTAACTCGGGATATTGATTGACCAGCCCCCGGGCAAGGGGCCCCACCTCCATCGGCTGACCGCTATAGCGGGGTGCCTTGACGAAGGAATAGGCACCATCCTTCCTGGGGTTGAGTTCGGTGACCCCGGCACCGGGGTGGAGGCTGGTCACCCCTGCCGGGTAGTTGTACCATGAATATTCCACCGCCTCGGTAATCTGCGCGAAGTCCAGCGGCTGCGCCGGGCTTGCCTCACCACCGATAATTGCGCCGCCCCGGATGAGATGGTTGCTCCCGCCTAGAGCGTAATCAGCCGGGCTGGTGGGGTCATCCTGGGGGAACATCGGGTAGCATAGGTAATTGCCATGGGCAGCCCCCAGTCCGGCCTGGGCGAGGGGGAGAAGCGGTCCGGTACCCACGGCCACTACATCGGGGAGGTAGACTTCATTAACAAACCGTAGCTGTTCCTCCCACAGGTTGCGGAATTCCACTAGTGCCTCGCGCGATGGTGTCGCCGTACAGCCGCCGGCAATGATGGTATTGGGGTGGGGCTGTATCCCCGAGATGATATTCAGCATCTTCTGTGACTTGGCTTTCATCTCCACAGACTTGACATAATGTGACACCAGCGTGGTTACAATTTCCGGGTCGGTAACGCAGAACTCATCGGGCTCGTAGCGCGGGGTAAATGGTGAGGTATCCCGCCGGTCAACGAGGGCGGCTATCTTATCCCGGAGCGCCTGCAGGTTGGGGTCATTCCCCTTATATCCGGCGACTGCCATGATATCTAGGTAATCCAGGGCGGAAAGCACGTAGAAGTGAATGAAGTGGTCATGCATGTAGAGACCGGCGCAGAAGAGGTTGCGCATTATTCTGCCTGCTTCCGGGACGTCAATACCAAAGGCGTGGTCTAGTGCTTGGGCGGAAGCTACCGCATGGACTCCCTCACAGACGCCACACACCCGGCTGGTTATGTAGGGGGCGTCCCGGGGGTCTCGGTCGCGCAGCAGCACCTCCCAGCCACGGGCCATGGTTCCGGCTGACCAGGCGTCTTTGACCCGCCCATTTTCCACCTCTACCTCAATCTTGAGATGTCCTTCTATCCGGGTAATAGGGTCAATGACAATACGCTGTCCCATGCGTTATGTCTCCTTCCCTTGCTCTTTTTCTTCGGTATTCTCACCGTTTTCTTTCCACCGTCCCGTCATCCGGCTAACGAGCATTTCCGCGCCAACACCGGCGGCGGTAACACCGGCGATGGTTGCCATCACCTTGTCTATGTCCACCCGGCCAATGCCGGGCAGCTCTAGGTCAAACTGGCGTTCATACATGGGGCTGAACGATTCGTAGAACTCGGGCTCGGAACAGCCGACACAGGGAGCATTCGCCTTTATGCAGTAATTTGTCCGATTGTTCCACAGCCGCTTCCAGCAGTCTTGGGATGCCCAGGGCCCTCGGCAGCCCTTAAGATAGAGGCACCAGCCTTGCTGGTCGGGGTCTCCCCAGTCGGTGAGGAAACGGCCGGCATCAAAATGCCCGCGCCGCTCGCAGTTTTCATGCTGGCTGTATCCGTAGAAAGCCAGGGGGCGGTTAAAGTCATCCAAGGGGGGTACGGTGCCAAAACTAAGGTAGTGCACAATGACCGCGACGAGGCGCTCACAATGCAGGGGGCAGGTGGGTAGGTTGATCACCGGCTTGTTTCCGGTGACATCATCATAATAGTGGTGTCGCTGGGTGCCACGGAACAGGTAGCCTACGGCATCAGTGGGTCCGGAGCGAGGAATCCCTCCGTAGGTGGCGCAAGAACCAACGCAGATAATAGCCGCGGCATTGCGCGCCGTATCCCGGACAATGTCTTTAAACGGTTTACCACCAATCGTGCAGAACAGCCCGTCTTCAGCCAGTGGAATCGAGCCTTCAATTACCAGGATGTAATCACCCTCGGCAATTGTCTTGGCCAGGGCTTCTTCTGCCTGATGACCGGAGGCAGCCATTGCCGTCTCATTGTAGCGGAGGGAGATAGTGTCCAGAAGGATTGAGGCTGCCGGCGGTTCCAGGCTGTTTAGGAAAGACTCGATACAGCCCGCGCAGTCCTGACCTTCCAGCCAGACTACAGCCGGTTTACCCAGGGATTCTTCTAGGGCTTGGGCAACACGGGGGGTCAATGCCTGGCTAAGCCCCAGAAGGGCCAGTGACGCACTGGCTAGCTTGAGGAAGTCACGGCGGGTTAATTCTGGGGTTCGTAATGCATAGTGATCCATACCTAACTCCTTTCCTTATATAACTTTGGAGCCGTGTCTTGCCGGGGGGCTGGGCCAGACGATTGGTTTGGATTAGTGGGGTTGCTGATGGGGAGCTGGTGGGGAAAGGATGGCTATTATTAGTACCGATAGTACCGGTACTAATAATAGCCACCGCAAAATAAGACTTACCTTCGGTTGGCATTGCCTCCCCTAGGGTAAGAACCCCGCGGCACTAGGGTAAAAACCTTGCTTGCCATTATAAGTGGCGAAACAATTCCTGTCAATAGAACCGTTGGTTAATATCTCCCCGAGGTGTCCCTTGTTGGGATCCTGCCTCGGTTACCCCGCCAGTTCCCGCTGGTGAGATAGGCGGCCTTGATAGCGGCTGGTATCTGGTGTTATCATAGTTCCGGGAAACATTAGTCCGTAACGGGTGAAACTGGATTCAGGGCTGGTGAATTCGGGGAGAGAGCTATCCGGCTGGCTTAACCGTGGTGTCCTGCTGAGTGGCAGATGGGCTACGGTTGCCTTCTAAATTACGTTCCGCGACAATCTAACCACGGCACCGTTACGGCAGCTCGAGCTGTGGTACTGGTTTGATTTCTGGGGCGCTGCTTCTAATTCGGCGTAACGGGAGCACTAGCGGAAGCACAAGATAACCAGTGGCTCACGGAGGCAGGATAATGTTAGGCAAGACCCTGCTCGGTAAACTCCGCTCTGTAATAGCCTGGCTGCGGTCATCGGAAATGCTTGCCGGGATGATCCTGGCTATCATAGTAGGGCTGATCTCGGGATTGGGGGCAGTAGTCTTCCGGTGGCTGATAAGCAATTTCCAGTCACTCTTTTTTGGCGGTGGTGGTCAGCTTCTGTCCTTTCTCGGCGAGTACCATGTGATCCTGATACCTGTGGCTGGTGGTCTGCTGGTGGGTCCCCTCATCTATTTCTTGGCCCGTGAGGCCAGGGGGCATGGCGTGCCCGAGGTGATGGAGGCTGTGGCCATGCGGGGGGGACGGATACGGCCTCGGGTGTCGGTGGTTAAGGCACTGGCATCTTCGCTGTGTATCGGTAGTGGTGGCTCGGTGGGCCGGGAGGGTCCCATCGTGCAGATCGGCTCTTCCTTTGGCTCAGCAATAGGCCAGTGGCTGAAGTTACCCGATGAGACAGTGAAGTTGCTGGTGGCCTGTGGCGCCGCCGGTGGTATCTCAGCAACATTTAACGCTCCCATCGCCGGGGTCTTCTTTGCCCTCGAGGTGATCTTGGGCAGGGTGGTCGGCCGCAGATTCGTTTATGTGGTTATCAGTTCGGTGGTGGCTGATTTTCTTGCCCAGTCATTTCTGGGCAATAAACGCGCCTTTGTTATCCCTGAATTCGGTATGGTCAGCCCTTGGGAGTTCGTGTTCTATATAGTACTGGGCATCCTCGCCGCCTTCGCTGCTGTGGCCTTCATCTGGATACTCTACCGCTGTGAAGACCTGTTTGACTCGCTGAGGATACCTGACTACCTTAAGCCTGCCTTGGGCGGCCTTGCCATCGGGGCTATTGGCCTGTACAGCGCTGATCTTTTTGGTGTGGGGTATGAAGGCATCACCAAGGCGCTAGCCGGCGAGTTGGCTCTTGGTATGCTGCTGTCACTGTGCCTCCTCAAGATAGTGGCTACTTCACTTACTCTCGGTAGTGGTGGGAGTGGCGGGATATTTGCCCCGAGCCTGTTCATCGGCGCCATGCTGGGGACGGCGCTGGGCACGGCGTTTGGCAGCCTTTTCCCGGCGGTCACCGCCCCTCCGGGGGCCTATGGGCTGGTGGGGATGGCGGCGGTGTTCGCTGGTGCTGCCCGAGCCCCGTTCTCGGCGATACTAATAATCTTTGAAATGACCGGTGACTATGCCCTCATTCTCCCCCTGATGGCATCCGTTGTTATTAGCACCGCGGTTGCCCGAACCCTCAAGCGGGAGACAATCTATACCCTGAAGTTGCTCCGTCGCGGGGTGGATATCGAGCGGGAGGAGATGGGTGATGTTATGCGTACCATCACGGTAGAGGAAGCAATGACCCGGAATTTCCCCACGGTGCCGGACACAATGGGGGTGGATGAGCTTCTTAAGCTATTTCGCAGGACAGGCCACCACGGATTTCCCGTGCTTGATGAGAAGGGCTGCCTCGCCGGAGTGGTCACTCAGACCGATGTTAAGCGCCACCTGAGCAGAAGCTCCGGCAGGAACGAGCTTACTGTCGGCGACATTGCCACCAAATCCCCCTTTGTGGCTTATCCTGACCAGACCCTGGATAGGGTGCTTGGAGCTACCGACGAAGAGTACGGACGCATCCCTGTGGTCAGCCGGGAGGATCGGCGGCGGCTGGTGGGAGTATTGCGGCGGCATGATATTATCCGGGCTTACCGCAAGAAGGCAAGAAGGCAGCGGCTAGGAAGGCCGTAGCCGGGTTAAGCACGTATTTCTCTCTTCTGTCACCATGTTCGGCATCGGCTCGGGGCAGGCATTTGCCGCTGTTACTGGCCTGCTGGTTGAGCTTAAGCCTAACCAATCAGCATCCTTATTATTATATTATTATGGTCACCGTGGCTGAGGTGTAGCTCCGTAAAGCCGTGGCGGAACAGCAGCAACAAACCCGGGAAGGTGACGCTGGGTGGGTAGCGATTACCCTGAGTGATAGCGTCACAACCTTTACCGTCGTCGCCGGTGAAACCACTTGGGTATCTTGACACCCCCGGGGCATGAGCCCTAGAATAACCACACTGCTTGCCTGGGCAATATGGGGGAATAGTTAAGGCGTGAGAAAGGAGAATCATCAATGCCAACCGAGAGGGTTATTACCACCGAGGTTCTGGTGATCGGTGGGGGGATGGCGGGGTGCTTTGCCGCGATAAAGGCTAGAGAGCAGGGGGTAGCGGTCACCCTGGTCGATAAGGGTTATGCCGGCAAATCGGGGCAAACCCCGGGGGCTGACTCCTTCATGGTGTTTAACCCTGATTGGGGCCACCATCTGGATGCCTGGATGGAGCAGGTTAATCGGGTGGGGGAGTACGTCAACAACCGGGAGTGGACGGAAATCACCTTCAGGGATTCCTATGCCCGGTATCAGGATCTTGTTTCCTGGGGGGTGTCATTTCAAAAAGAGGATGGCGAATTGGTTAGAACTCGCACTTCACTGGGCCCCAACGAGTGCCTGCGTCTGGAGAGAAGGAAGTTTGCCCAAGTCCTGAGGAATCAGGCGGTGGCGAGCGGGGTTGGGATTCTGGATAGAATCATGGTGACCGAGCTGCTGAAGCAGGACGGACGGATTGTGGGTGCCATCGGCATCCCCCTGGACAGCGATGATTTATATATCTTCATGGCGAGAGCAACCATCATCGCGGCTGGTGCCGGGGGCTTCAAACCGGCGGGATGGCCCATCGGCTCGCTTACTGCTGACGGTGAGGCAATGGCCTACCGGGCGGGCGCTGAGATAAGCGGTAAGGAATTTGTTGATACCCATCCCACCACTGCCGATTATCCAGCATGGCGCGGTCGGAGAATTCCCCCGCCGGGCCGTGGCCTGTTCCGGATGCCCAAGATTGTTAACGCCGAGGGTAATGAGGTATCCGGCATTCCCGGGACACTCTTTCTTGACCTGGAATTTGAGGCCCATGCCGGCCGGGCTCCGCTATTCCGGGTAACTGACGCTGGTGAGAGGATTCCCCTGGTGGGTGGTGCTGCGGCGGGGATGGCGGTTCATAAGGCCGAGGGTATCTGGCCAGTGGATACCAATTGTGCCACCGGCTTACCCGGGCTTTATGCTGCCGGTGACTCGTGCAGTACCATGCAGGTCGGCGCGGTTTATCCTGGTCCTCTGGGATACTCTCTGGCGGGTTGTTGCGTTACTGGGGCCAGGGCAGGGGTGGCGGCTGCGGAGTATGCCCGGAAGGCAGGTAAGCCGGCAGTGGCTGAGGAAGAATTGGCCCGGCTGAGGAAGATTGTCCTGATGCCCCGGGAGCGGCAGGGTGGCTTTAGCCCGCGGTGGGCAACGCAAATACTGCAGAATACCATGATACCCTATTTCATCCTGTTC
>CAZAYK010000033.1:0-10145 GCA_964489415.1 uncultured Dehalococcoidaceae bacterium
CGGAAAGAAGCCGCTGCGATAGCAAAAAGGCTTCCATTGCCCGAATGGGACACCTCGCCATCCAGTAATCCAGTTCCTCTCTAGACCTAAGCCCTTTATCCAGGTCATAATTGGGGCCAACATGCCCCCGCCACCGATAGGTCAGGCACTCAATTAGCGCGGGGCCATTACCATGACGAGCCTCAGCAATAGCCTTCCCAACAGTGGCAAACACCTCAACGACATTGTTGCCGTCAATCCTGATGCCCGGCACGTTGAAAATCTCTGCCTTCCGATAAATCTCGGTATTGGCCAAGCAGGCAGCGGTGGGCATATGGGTGGAGTAACCATTGCTTTCACAGATAAAGACTGCCGGCACCTTTTTCAATGAGGCAAAGTTCAATGATTCGTAGAATACCCCCTCATTAGTTGCCCCGTCCCCAAAGAAGGCAACAGCGACCCTATCCCTCCCTTGCAGAGAAAAGGCTAGGGCAGCCCCCAC
Organism: uncultured Dehalococcoidaceae bacterium; assembly: GCA_964489415.1. Taxonomy (GTDB): domain Bacteria; phylum Chloroflexota; class Dehalococcoidia; order Dehalococcoidales; family RBG-16-60-22; genus CAZAYK01. The sequence continues at coordinate 482 of CAZAYK010000033.1, forward strand.
CGCCAGGGGGATGGTGCCGGCAACAATGGCTGAGCTTCCCGGTAAGCCAATGTCAGCGGCTGCCAAGTGCATGGAGCCACCCCTACCTTTAGAGCAACCGGTGGCTTTACCGTATAATTCGGCAACCAATGCCTTAAGGTCACCCCCCTTGGCAAGATAATGCCCGTGGCTGCGGTGGGTGCTGAAAACATAGTCATCCCGGCGCAGGTTGGCACAGACACCGGCGGCAACGGCTTCCTGCCCCGTGTAGAGATGCACCGGGCAGATGATCTCCCGATTCAGGCTGAGTAGCTCGGCCAGCCTTTCTTCAACCCTTCGTATCCTAACCATGCTGCGGTATAACTGCTTCAGGGTTTGCGGCGGGATACCAGCAGCGGTTTCGGCAATAGCCGGTTCAGCAGGTAGTATCATTCAATCTTCAACCTCTCTTCAAATCCATAATTTCGGTACCAGTTAATGAAATCCTCCAGACCACGCTCAAGGTCAAATTCAGGTTCCCAGCCCAGAATCTCCTTAGCTTTAGCCGAATTGGCAATGAGTTGCTTAACTTCACCGATCCTTGGTTCTACATGAACCGGCGTTAACACCCCTTTCTGCCCGCATAAATCAATAATCTTGTCCGCCAGCTCATTAATGCTTACCTCTCTTCCTGTGCCGAAATTAATCGGCTCGGTTAACGGCTCGGCTCGGTGCAGGACGGCATCATAAGCCCGAACAGCATCATGGATATAGATATAGTCTCGGGTCTGTCTTCCGTCTCCATAGATTATTGGCGGGATATTGTTTAGCACCCTCCGGGTGAATATGGAGATCACGCCGCCATAACCCAAATCTCGCTGGTGGGGGCCAAAAACATTAAACAGCCTTAAGATGGCAACATCCATACCATAGGTCTGGATATAGGCATAACACATCCGGTCAGCGGCTATCTTACTTGCCCCATAGGGGTGGGGGGCATTCAGGGGGTGGGCTTCATCAATGGGCACATACTGGGCTGAGCCATAAACCTCGCTGGTGGAGGCATGAATCACCCTTTTCGCATCGTGCAATCTAGCTACCTCCAGCACATTCTGCGTGCCCATTACATTTATCTCGTAAGTCAGCTTGGGCTCAATGTAGGAACGGTCAACATGGATCTGGGCAGCTAAGTGAAAGATTACTTCCACATCGCCAGCAGCCTTCTCCACAAGGTCAAAGTCCCTGATATCACCCTTAATGAGCTTGAAGTTACGGTAGTCAAGCAGATGCCGGATATTCATGATGTTGCCGCTGAGGAAGTTATCCAGACAAAGGACCCGATGCCCTTCCTTGACATACTTGTCACAGAGATGGCTGCCAATAAATCCCGCGCCGCCAGTGATGAGTATATTCATTCAACGCTCCTTGCTCAGAGTTTGCTTGGCCCCGATACATTCTGCATAAAGCCGCTCGTAATCGGCAATCCTGCTGGTGATGGACATCTTTTCTCTGATATATGCCGCCGCTTTTTTCGCCTTGGCGGTTGCCTCTGTGGGGTCTTCCAGCACCTTTAACATAAGCCGGGCTAGCTCTTCTTCATTACCGAATTCCACCAGATAACCGGCATCTATTCTCCTGACATCCTCACCTGCCCCCGAATTACTGCTGACGATAATCGGGGTACCACACAATACCGCCTCAAAGGGTGCCCAGGCACCCTGCTCATAGCGTGAGGTCTGAATAACCACGTCAGCATCCACCAGGGCCGATAGCTTGTCCTCCCCGCTGAGAAAGCCGGTAAATAGTACTTTATCAGCTAAATTTAGGTGGGCAATTAATTTGTCCAAGGTGGCTTTATAGCCCTCATCATTACCCACAATTACCAGCCTAGCATCATTCCTCGCCTTAGCCAGTTTGTGAAAGGAACGCACCAAAAAGTCAAGCCCCTTTATCCTGTTTATTCTGCCCAGAAACATAGCAATCTTCTTATCTTCAAGGTAATACCTTTTACGGAAGCGTCCCTGAGGGGGTAACTGGGCAAAAGCCTCGGTATCAAAGGGAGGCGGGATAAGAGTGATGCCTTCCTGGCCTACCCCAAACTCCTGGTATTCGCTTACTCCCAGTTGAGTTTCAGCGATAACCTTAGTGGCATCCCGCAGGATTCTATTGCCAAAGAGGGTATCAAAAAGCCACCGCAGTAGCCACTTAAGGCCAGTTTCCCCGGCGGCTTTCCGGGGAAGCGAGCCATGACTATCCAGCACATAAGGAATCCCATACTTCCGAGCATAATGATGGATAACGATATTCTGAAAGCTGCGGAAGCAGTGAAGGTGAGCAATGTCAAAGCTACCAAGGTTGTCCTTGACCATTTTTACCAGACCGGGTGTAAAGTAGAACTGGGCCAAGTTCAAGGCGCAGTGGAGGGGATAAATCTTAATTTCAGGTAGAGAAGCGATGAACTCCTCATCCAGCTTGTAGTCACTGGTATATATGACTACCTCATGTCCTCGCTGGGCTTGAGCTCGCGCCAGCTTGGAGACTAGATCCACTGTGCCACCACCGTGTGGTGAAAAGAAATCAAAGAGATGTAATATTTTCATTGATTTAAATATCCCAGAATAACGTTAACTACCTTGTCCGAGACGTTCTCCTCCAGATATTCGGGTGGGGGTTCCCAGTAGCACTCTCTACCCAAGGCAATCTCCACCGCCTTCATCACCGAATCAGGGACAACCCCGGCAATTATGTTGCTACCGCAATCTATCGTCTCCGGTCTTTCGGTAACCTCCCGGAGGGTAACATTGGGTACCCGGAAAATACAGCACTCTTCCTGAACCGTACCGCTATCAGTAAGGACACAGCGGGCGTTCCTTTCTAGGGTGATAAAATCGAAAAAGCCAAAGGGCTCATGGAAGCGAACCGCCTCATTCTCTAGCTTAAGACCAAACTGCTGCATTCTGTCTTTGGTCCTCGGATGCAGACTGCAGATAACCGGCAGGTGATAACGCCGAGCGATGTTATCCAGGCTACTGAGCAGGTTCTTCAGCCTTGCCTTATCATCAACATTCTCAGCACGATGCAGGGTCACCAGAAAGAACTGTCTGGCCTCGATGCCAAGGTCAGCCAGAATTGTCGATTGTTGAATTTGGTGGTCATAGTGCCGGATTACTTCATAAATTGGATTTCCGGTAACGTAGATGCGCTCACTAGGAATGCCCTCACGGAGCAGATTAGCCCGGCTGCGCTCCGTGTAGGGCAGCAACACATCACTGGCATGGTCAATGATGCGCCGGTTCACCTCCTCGGGCACGCGGTCATCATAGGCGCGGTTGCCCGCTTCCATATGATAGACGGGAATACCCAGCCTCTTGGCTATAATTGCTGCCAGCCCACTGTTGGCATCACCCAGCACCAGGAACCGGTCTGGCTTTTCTTCCTGCATAATGCGTTCGCTCTGCTCTAGAATGGTGCCCATTTGCTGCCCCAAACTGCCCCGGGCACCCAGAAAATGGTCTGGCGGGCGGACGGCAAGCTGCTGGAAGAAGACATCATTTAGGTTAAAATCATAGTTCTGGCCGGTATGAACCACCACATGGTGGCATAGCCTGTCCAGCTTATCAATAACCCGGCTCAGACGGATAATCTCCGGGCGGGTGCCCAGAGTGGTCATAACCTTCATCTCTCTCCTCAAAAGTTAAGATAGCCCCCTGCCTGCAGGAATTCCCTCAGTTCAGCCCTAGACATGGTCTTGTCAGCGGAGGAAAGCTCCTTGGTTAATGCCGGCTTGTCTATTTTTACCTTCCGTAGCCGGGGTAGAACCGGGCAGATTACATAATAATCACCCTTCTTGATTGTCCGTGGTATCTCCTCCTCGGAAATCAATATCTCATGTGTTTTCTCCCCAGGACGTATTCCAATAATCCTGGTTTTAATCTCCCTCTCACCGATCATCACCTCGGCTAGGTCGATTATTCGGGCTGAGGGTAGATCGGGCACATAGATGTCACCACGCTCAGCGGAGGCAATGGCATCAAAGATAACCCTATTGGCTACATCCACGGTTAGCATAAACCTGGTCATTTCTGGGCTGGTAATGGTCACCGGGCCACCGCTCTTTATCTGCTCCTGAAACAGGGGTATAACCGAACCCCTTGAGGCGGCGACATTGCCATATCTGACACAGATGAATCTAGTGTTGGGGATAATCAGGTTGGCTTCTACCACCAGCCTTTCCTGGAGCGCCTTGCACATGCCATAGGTATTGACAGGCTTGACCGCTTTATCCGTGGAAACCGCCAGCACGGTTTCCACATTGTTTTCGTTCTCCAGAATGGCACGGATGATGTTCTGTGTCCCCAAAATATTTGTCTTTATTGATTCAAAAGGGAAATACTCCCCAATGGGAACCTGCTTGAGGGCAGCGGCATGAATAATTATGTCGGCTTCTTTTACGGCTCTAACCACTGATTCATAATCCCTAACATCCCCAATCTGGAAAGTAAGGGCTTCCTCATTGGCATAAAAGATATCATCGGTAGCCACCCGAAGTTGCTTCCACTCAAGCTCCATAGCATATTGCTTATCCTCGTCCCGGGAAAAGACAATCAGTTGTTCCGGGCACCCCAGCTTGCCAGTCATGATACTGCGAACCAGATTTCTGCCCAGAGAACCGGTGCCACCAGTAATCAGTATCCGTTTACCCTGAAATAGCATCTTACCTCCACTTTGAGTATTGTTCCGCATCCTGAGCAAGCTCGCTAATCATTTGCTCCCAAGAAGGTGGCGTGAAACCCGTCTCTTGGCGATACCGGGCCGAGTCTAGGCTGCGGTCATACTGCACGTCGGGATATTCCTCAATCTCAATATTAAGCCTCATTGCTTTATTTATCAAGGTGAGAAGCCGGAATTTACTAATCGCTTCTGACGATATGTGATAAATGCCGCTCAAATGGCGATGATCCCGAATGATATCCCCTAGAATCCGGGACAGGTGAAGAGTGGGGAATCCACTAAAGATAGCCCGGGTATAACCCTTGACCTTACCCCCGCGGTTAGCTATGAACCACTCCAGAAGACCTCGGCTGCTGGCCAGTTCCCGGCCAATAAATGAGGTCCTGATAGTCAGGGCACCCTCACCATTTACCTCACCAAGGTATTTGGTTTTCCCATAGATATCCTCGGCATCAGGAGGGTCATCTTCACGGTAATTACCTTTCCTGCCGGAGAAAACACAGTCAGTACTAATTTGGATCAGCCGTATCCCCTCAGCCTGGCAAATCTGGTACAACTGGTGGGGGAACAGTGAATTTAACCAGATATTAGCTAATACCCCCGCCTGCTTCTCCAGTGACTTTACTATCCCAATGGCATTAATCACCACCTCAGGATGAACGTCCCTAATTATCCGGGCTATTTGGGCGATTTCCTGAGCGTTGGCCTGGGGGATTATGCGTGACCGTTTGAAAAAGCCATATCGGGTAATATCATCATAATCACCCCTGATGGTACCGGCAACGTCAAACCAGTTACCCAAGACCTGGTATAACTTATGCCCCAGCATGCCAGTAGCCCCCAATATCAATACCTGCAAAGACGCCTCCTCTAGTTTATTGCTGTCTAGCGCTGAGTTCTGTCTTTTTGCTCAATAGCCGCCAGCAGCTCCTCCTCAAACTGGCGGCTGATGAGCTCATAGCTGTGATTCCTCTGGATATATTCCAACCCAGCCTGCCCCAGCTCCCGCCTCCTTGGGGGTAATTTTAGCAGATTAACTACCGTTTCCCCCATATCGTCAAGCTCAGCATAGACCACACCGCCGGACTCACCGGGCACGATACTGGTAATGCCACGCAGCGGTGTCGCCACGGTAGCCTTTCCACAGGCTAAATACTGAAGTATCTTGCCCGGGAAGATGTCTGTCGTCTCCCTGGTATTCAGGAAGGTATTGATGCACAAAGCAGCCATATTGATATACTGGGGCATGGTAGGGTAGGGCTGAAAGCCAGTAATTATGACATGTCTCTCCAGATTCAGTTTAGCAATGAGCCTTTCCAGCTTGGGACGCTGGGGGCCATCACCCACAATCAGCAGCCTAGCTTGGGGAACCTCAGCCACGATCCCGGGCAGCAGGGAGATAAACCTATCCAGACCGCAAAATTCAAACAGGGTGCCAATAAAGACAATGACCTTGTCCCCCTCAGCTAATCCCCACTTCTGGCGAAGTTCACCACTTTCTTCTCGGGGTCGGAAGAGGCTGGTATCTATCGGCATTAAAACTAACTTGATTTTAGCCTCCGGAACACCCATCTGGAGGAGGTAGTTTACATAACGTGGGGCAATGGCAAGGATTTTGTCTACCTTTAAATAAACCCGCTTTTCCAAAAACCTGGTTATCGGCCGCAGTAGGGGGTAACGAACCAGCCGGTGGAGGATATCAATAGACCGGAAGACAACGGGTATGCCCAACTTCCTCGCCAGATACACAGTCTGCAAGCCGTTGGTGGGCACTGAGTAGAGGAGGATAACATCAATATTCTTCTCCTTGAGCACCCGTCTAATCTCACCATAATGGGTGAAGGCAGCAGAAAGACGGCTGACCCCGGGTATCCTGATGAAACCGGGGCGAATCAGGTGCACCGAAGCCCCGGGGACAGTGCGGGACACATTAGGGAACTCCCGCGTTTTTAGGCTGAGGAGATTAAATATATTCTCTCGCTGCCATCTGTCCTCATAGTCAATGGCAAAAACCTGATGACCGAGAAGTGACATCTGCTCAGCAGTATTGTGTATCTCAAAGACCACCTTGTTAAGCCAGTCCACCTCATGGACAATTAGGATATTCACCACCCTAACCTTTCCTAAATTTGCTGGTTATATTGTCTTATATTATAGTTTCCCCCAGCTATGTTAGACAACACATCACCTAAGGCGGTAGATGAATGCTATAATAACTGATTTGGCAACAAATGTCAAATAAAATGACAAAAGGCGAAAACAGGGCCAAGGCTTTATTTTGTGCCCCTCATTGCCCCAGCAGGGCAGGGCTTACACAGTCTAGCCCTTGCCAAAGGGGTAATTACTATGTAATACTTAGGGAACGATACTGCCCCGGGCTGAAGCAGCTATCCTACATTGAGGAGTAGGCAATGGAGGCTAACCGGTTTTCACCAAGGCTGGTAATTGGTGTACTGATTGCCATATTCTTCGCCGCCTCGCTAAGTATTCGAACCGTTCTTCCCTATGAACAGGTCTTCACTGGTGACTGGATAAAGTTTACCGGCATTGATGCCTATTACCACATGCGGCTTGTTGACAACATGGTTCACAATTTCCCGGCGCTGACCAGCTTTGACCCTTACTTTGTCTATCCCGGGGGCATCGGGGTGGGCAATATCCACCTGTTTGACTGGCTGCTGGCAGCCATTGTCTGGATTATCGGCTTGGGTTCACCAACGCAACACCTCACTGATGTCGTCGGGGTTTATTTCCCGGCAGTTCTGGCTGCCCTGACCGTTATCCCGGTCTATTTCATTGGGAAAGAATTATTCAACCGCTGGATAGGGGTAATCGCGGCAGCCCTGATCGCGGTAATACCCGGTGAATTTATGGGGCGGTCAATCCTCGGCTTTACCGACCAGCATATTGCTGAGGTGCTGTTCTCTACGGTAACCATCCTTTTCCTCATTCTGGCCATTAAAACCGCCCGTCAACGGCAATTGACCTTCGCTGACCTTAGGTCAGCCCACTGGAGACGGCTTAGCCAACCCCTCATCTACAGCCTGCTGGCTGGTATCTTCCTGCTCGCCTATCTCTTTAGCTGGTTGGGGGCATTGCTTTTCATTTTCATAATTTCCCTGTACTTTGTCATCCAGTTTATCGCTGACCATCTACGGGGTAGGGACACTGACTATTTAGGCATTGTTGGTGGTGCCTTGTTTGTGGTCACGGTGATACTGTTTGTCCCGTTTGCCCCCAGCATCTTTTACTCCACCACAATCATCATTGCTTTCCTCATTCCCCTGGTTCTTAGTGGCATCTCACGGGGGATGGCGGGTAGGGGACTGAAGCCAGCTTATTATCCACTTAGCCTGCTCGGGGTTGGCCTGATTGGACTGGGCATTATCTACGCGGCCCAGCCCTCCCTAGCCAGGGCGATGCTGAGGCAATTTTCCTACATCTTTGAATGGCGTCTTTCCGCAACTACCCTAGAAATGCAGCCCATTTTTATGCCCGCGGGGAAATTTTCCCTCAAGCTCGTCTGGGGTAATTTCACCACCGGCTTTTACTTCAGCCTTATAGCGCTGGGGCTGCTGATCTGGCGGGCAGTTAAGCAGGGGAATGCGGAGAGGAATCTTTTCCTGGTGTGGAGCGTGGTAGTACTGCTGGCAACCCTGGGGCAGCGACGCTTTGCCTACTACCTTGCCGTTAATGTCGCCGTGCTCACCGGTTACTTCTCCTGGCAGTTCCTGCAACTAATAGCCCTAGCTACCGACTGGCTCTCAGCACGAAGCCACCTTGGCGACCTGGGCCAGGGGATGATTAGGGCACTGGATATAGCCGCAAAAGAGGTGGTGGCAACAACCCGTCACCGGGTGAAGCATCAAAACGATTACTACCCCTTAAAATATGCCCTGATGACCCTAGCCATCATCATCGTCTTTCTATTTGTCTTCGTTTATGATGCCACCTCAGCAGTGGCCGTTGCCCGGCAGCCCCGCTTTGCCCCCTCTGATGGCTGGTACCGAGCCCTCGACTGGATGAGGGAGAACACCCCCGAACCCTTGAGTGACCCCGCTGCTTACTACCGGTTGTATGAGCCTCCACCGCTAGGGGAAGACTTTCAATACCCTGACTCTGCCTATGGGGTAACATCCTGGTGGGACTACGGATACTGGATTACTCGCATTGCCCACCGCCTACCTAGTGTTAATCCCTCTCAGGACCCGGCGGCGATACGTAAAATTGCCCACCTCTTCTTATCCCCAGAAGAAGCCCCCACCCGAGAAATTATGAAAGAATTAGACTCGTCATACATAATCCTGGACACCCAGACAACGACCACCAAATTCTGGGCGATCGCTTCCTGGGCAGACCGGGAGCCAACCGAATTTATCGGGAGATATTACCTGCCGGTAGAAAATGAGCTGGTGGCACTAGACCTCTTCCACCCTGAATATTACCAGTCCCTATGTGTCCGGCTGTATAACTTTAACGGTAAGGCAGTAACCCCGGAGGTAACATCGGTAATCTGCTACGAGGAGAAGGTAAGGCAAGGCAGGAAATATAAGCAAATCACTGATGTTGAGACCTTCACCAGCTATGATGAGGCCCGCAAATACGTAGAACGCAATGAATCGACGACTAACTGCACAATTGTCGGGGTTAATCCCTTCATCACCCCGGTGCCGCTAGAGGCTGTAGAAAACTATCAGCTGGTCTATGCTTCAGATGTCTATGTCATGCAGCCCGATGTAGGTGCCGTGCCCCAGGTAAAAATCTTCGAATATACCGGCGGTAGCCCAGCCGCTAATGGCAACCACCCCTTTTGACAACAGGCAGTTCCTGGCATAAAATATATACATCCTGGCGAGAGTAACTCAGTGGGTAGAGTCCCTGCCTTCCAAGCAGGTGGTCGCGGGTTCGAATCCCGTCTCTCGCTCCATGGGCTCGTAGCTCAGCGGCAGAGCGGTCGGCTCATAACCGATTGGTC
>CAZAYK010000034.1:0-10074 GCA_964489415.1 uncultured Dehalococcoidaceae bacterium
GGGGTGGCTCCCCGGAGCCCCGTCCCAGCCCCCGGCCGAGGTTGCCCCGGACTTGCCCAAGCGCCCCCCTCTCCTCTGCCCGGGCTGCCCGCATACCGGTATCTTCTTCGTGCTCAGCAGCCTGGGAAACCGTGCCCCACGCCAAGGCAAGCCAGCGGAGCCCAAGCTGGTCATCACCGGGGATATCGGCTGCTACACGCTGGGGGCCTACCCCCCGCTCAGTGCCATGGATACCTGTGCCTGCATGGGGGCCAGTATTGGCCAGGCACTGGGCATGGAGAAGGCGGGCATCAGCAGCAAAATCGTCGCCGTTATTGGTGATTCTACCTTCATCCACGCCGGCATCTCCGGTGTGGTCAACGGGGTTTACAATCAGGGAAGGATAACCATCATCATCCTGGATAACGGCACCACCGCCATGACCGGGCATCAGGGTCACCCGGGGAGCGGTATTTCGGCACGGGGTGAAAAAACCCGAGCCGTGGAGCTGGAAAGGCTGGTACGGGGCATCGGCGTTAATGACGTGAAGGTAATTGATGCCTTCAATCTCAAGGAGCTGAGGGCAGGTGTGAGGAGTGCACTGGATAGCCCCGAGCTTTCGGTTATCATCGTGCGGGGTGCCTGTGCCGTGCACGTGCCGAGGCGGGCTAACCCCAGGGCAATTGACGCTGACAAATGCAACCAGTGCGGTACCTGCCTGCTCCTCGGCTGTCCCGCCATCCAGTGTGCTGACGGGCAGGTTTACATTGAGGCTACTCTGTGCGCCGGTGACGGCTGCACCATCTGCCAGCAGCTTTGCCCCCGTAAGGCAATTGCCCCACAAACCAAGATTAAGGAAGTCAAGTGAAGAAGATCGACTTGCTGGTTACCGGAGTGGGTGGTCAGGGGGTTATCCTCGCCAGTGACATCATCAGCGAGACCGCCTTAGCTAGTGGCTATGATGTCAAGAAAACCGATACCCTGGGAATGGCTCAACGCGGGGGTAGCGTTATCAGCCACGTGCGCATTGCCGACAAGGTCTACTCCCCCCAGGTCAAAGCCGGTGAGGTGGACATATTGCTTGCCCTGGAGAAGCTGGAGGCAGCCCGCTGGAGCCACTATCTCCGCCCCGGCGGGATAGCCATTGTTAATAATCACGCCCTACCGCCACCATCGGTCAGCCTGGGCAAGGAACGCTACCCTACTGATGAAGAGATAACCAACCTCCTGAAACGACGCACTGACCATATCTACTTTATTGAGGGCACCCGGCGGGCTAAAGAGATGGGGGAAATCAGGGCGGTCAATACCTTTATGCTGGGGGGTGCCTCCGTCTTCCTGCCATTTAAGGCATCCATCTGGAAGGAATGCATTACCCAGCGCCTGCCCGCAAAGGTCCGCCACATCAACATCACCATGTTTGACCAGGGCAGAAAGGAAATCAGCAGCGCCCGTAGTGAGGCATTTTCTCCATTCCACACAGCAGAAAACAACCGGAGGCAACACCAGTAAGATGTCAGCGCAGAAAAAAGAGACTCCTGATTACATCGCCGAACTCAGGAGGAGAGAGAACGCCGAGCCGATTGCCTCTTTCCTCAACATGCGGCTGGTGGAGCTATCCCCCGGCTACGCCAGGGTGGTGATGAAACTCCAGCCCGAATACCAGAACTTTCATGGTCTGACCTTCGGGGGCATCATCATGTCCGTGGCAGACCAGGCCTTTGCCTATGCCTGTAACTCCATTGCCTATCCCAGTGTTGCCTCCCAGTTCAATATTCACTTTGTCGCTGGTGCCAAGATGGGCGATGAACTCACCGCCGAGTGCCGGGTGGTGCACAGCGGGCGGCGGGTAGGCATCTCCCAGATTTCAGTGACCAATCAGGAAGGAAAGCTCATCGCCACGGCTACTGCCACCAGCATCCCTATGAGCTAGCGTTAGGTTACCGAAATGACCGTGGGAAAACCTCACCGGGGCAAGCCCACTTAAACCTCTTGACAAAGACCTTGATTAGCGCTAATATTGCCAACGTATATACCTAGAATAACTATGTATCTGGATATCACCAGGAGACGCCAGCTACAATTGCCCTAATGAGCACCGTGCCCGAGCAAGACAAGGTCAAGTATAGTGGCTTGAAGGTAGGCTACCAGTTTCCCCCGGCCCGTTATCGGCTGGATGCGGCGATGGTGGCTGCTTACCTCCAGGCAGTGGACGAGACAAATAGTCTTTTCCAGGATTCGGGAATTGTCCCCCCCTGGCGGTAGCTGCCTTTGCCATGAGGGCACTTTCCCAGAGCCTCTCCCTCCCCGCCGGAGCCATTCATGTCTCCCAAGAATTTGAGTTCATCAATACCACCACCACCGGGGATAGCCTCACCAGTTACGCCACGGTAACCAGGAAGCAGGACCGCGGCAAAATGCACCTGCTCACCATTGACCTTAATGTCGTTAACCAACAACAAAAAGCAGTGCTCGCCGGGAAAACAAGCTTCGTCCTGCCCGAGTCAGATAATCGTCAATAACCCAGAGGCACTAATGCTAGAGCTAGCCGAATTGAAAAAGGGGGTTACCCTCCCGGAATTAAAAAAGGTTATCACCCAGGAGGGGATTAACCGCTATGCTGAGGCGAGTCATGACTTCAACCCCATCCACATTGATGTGGACTATGCTAAGCAGACTCCCCTGGGCGGCACCATCGCCCATGGCATGCTAGTCTTGGCCTATGTTTCGCAGATGATGGTCAATGCCTTCGGACGATACTGGCTCTCCGGGAGCAAGCTCAACGTAAGATTCAAGGCCCCTGCCCGCCCCGGGGACACCATCACGGTAAGCGGCAGGATAGATGATGTGGTAAACGATGATGGCCACAGCGTGATTAGCTGCGATTTGCTCGTCACCAACCAGCATGATGAAGTGGTAATCACCGGCGAAGCCATAGTGAGGGTAGATAGCCATGAAGATAGCGGTTGATGGTATGGGGGGTGATTATGCCCCTGAAGAGATTGTCACCGGAGCGGTAATTGCCGCCAGGGAGTATGGTGTCGACATTGCCCTGGTCGGCCCCGCCGAGGTGATGGCTCAAGAGCTAGCCAAGCACGATTGCTCGGGCACGAACATTGAAATCGTTAACGCCAGCCAGTACCTCGTTGAGGGCGAACCCCCCGCCTATGCCCTGCGCCAGAAGCGGGACGCCTCCATCGCGGTAGCCACCAAACTGGTCAAGGCAGGCAAAGCCGACGCTGTGGTTAGTGCCGGGCCGACGGGGGGAGTGGTCGCCGCCGCCCTCTACTATCTGGGCACCATTGAAGAAATCTCCCGCCCCGTGGTCGGCGGGCCTTTCCTGGGCTTTACCCCGAAGACAATTATGATGGACCTGGGCAGCAATGTGGACTGCCAGCCTTACCAGCTCCTCGATTTTGCCATCGTGGGCACAGTCTATGCCCAGAAGATGCTGAATATCCCCAACCCCACCGTTGCCCTGCTCAGCATCGGAGCTGAAGAGGGCAAGGGCAATGAGCAGGTCAAGGCAAGCTACCCCCTGTTTAAGAAATGCGGGCTGAATTTCATCGGCAATGTTGAGGGCTATGACATTCCCTCGGGGCGCGCCAATGTGATTATCTGTGATGGCTTTGTCGGCAATATTGTGGTGAAATTCGGCGAGTCTCTGGGCAAGACCATCGCCCGGTGGCTGGAAGACCGGATCCGAGGGAAACTCCCCGAAGGGGAGCTCAAAGAAATCGTTGACCACCTGGTGCTGGCCACCAATGCCGCTGACGCTATGGGCGGCGGCCCCCTCTGGGCGGTAGATGGAGTCGCCTGCGTCTCTCACGGTCGCAGCCAATCTGCGGAAATTGCCAAGACAATTGGCCAGGCCAAGCTAGCAGTGGAGCGGGACCTGGTCGGCACCATGAAGGCCGAACTGGCCGCCGCCCGGAAGAGACTACACGAGGCCGATGGCCCATAACCTTGGGGTAATGTCACCAAAGCAAAGGAGTTCAAATGTCGGCAGAAGAAAAAATGTCGGTAGAAGAAACAGTGAAGAAGATCGTCACCCGAATTGTGCGTAAGCCGGAGGTTGATTTCTCCCCAACAACCACCTTCAAGGACCTCGACGCCGATTCCCTGGACATTGTGCAGATACTGGTGGCGGTGGAGGATACCTTCGACATTGAGATACAGGACGAGGAACTGCAGAAGATCACCAATATGAAGGAGTTCCTTGATTATATCCAGCGGAAGGTTGCTGAGAAGCAGCCAAGCTAGGTTTAACCAGGGGGAACGAGATGACCCTCAAGGGTAAAATTGCCCTGATTACCGGTGGCTCCCGGGGCATCGGGCGAGCCATAACCCTGAAGCTGGCCGAGGAAGGGGCAGATGTCATCATCAACTACTTCCGCAAGAAGAGTGCCGCCGAGCTTACCGCCGAGGAAGCACGGGGCAAGGGGGTTACTGCCCACATCATCAAAGCCAATGTTGGCGAGCCCGAGAAAATAGACAGCATGTTTGCTGAAATAGAGGAAAAATTTGGCCGATTGGACATACTAATCAACAATGCCGCTTCCGGTGTGGCCCGCTCTGCCCTGAACCTGGACAGCCGGGGCTGGGACTGGACGATGGATATCAACGCCCGAGCCTTCCTGCTCTGCGCCCAACGAGCGGCTAGGCTAATGAAAAACGGGGGCAAGATGGTCAGCATCTCCAGCCTGGGCTCCCGCCTCGTCCTGCCCATCTATACCGCGGTCGGGGTATCCAAGGCTGCCCTGGAGGCACTTACCCGCTATCTGGCCATCGAGCTGGCCCCCCAGGGAATCTGCGTTAATGGCGTGGCTGCCGCCGCCGTTGAGGGCACCGAGGCGGTAAAACTATATACCGCCGACCCCAATCTCCCCCGGCTTTCCTGGCAGACAACCCCGGCGGGAAGGATGGTGCGCCCGGAAGACATCGCCAACGTGGTCGCCTTTCTCTGCAGCGACCAGTCAGCCATGATTCGGGGGCAGATTATCGTTATTGACGGCGGGCTGTCACTGGCTCCCTTTGGCACCGAGATTACTAAACCTGACCAAGGAGGCAAACTTGACCCAGCGTAGCGTGGTGATTACCGGGCTCGGGGCAATTACCCCCCTGGGGCTAACTGTTGCCGAATACTGGCAGGGGCTAATTAGCGGCCGCTCCGGCATCGGCCCCATCACCCTGTTTGATGCCAGTTCCTACCCGGTTAAGGTAGCTGCCGAGGTTAAAGGCTTTGAGCCGACCAATTACATGCCCATCAAGCGGGCGGACCGTACTGCCCGCTGTACCCAATTCGCCATTGCCGCCGCCAAGATGGCTCTGGAATCCGCCCAGCTGGATATGTCCCGGGAGAGGCCGGAACGAGTGGGGGTGGTCATCGCCACCAGTGGCATGACGGCAATGATTGCCGAGCAGGGTGAGATTCTCAAGAACCGGGGGCCGATGCGGGTTGACCCCCTGATAATCAGCAAGGTCGCCCCCAGCATGGTGCCGGCTCAGGTTGGGCTAGAGATTGGCGCCCGAGGCCCCAACACCAGCCTCAACAGCGCCTGCGCCAGCGGCAGTGATGCCCTGGGTACCGCCCGCAACCTGCTGCTGTTAGGCCATGCCGAGGTAATGATCGCTGGCGGTGCTGAGTCCAATATCACCCCACTAGCCATGGCCAGTACCGGGCGGGTGGGGGCCCTATCCCGGGAAACTGACCCCAGCAAAGCCAGCCGCCCCTTCGACCTTAACCGCAGCGGCTTTGTCTTTGGTGAAGGCGCCGGCATACTGGTGCTGGAAACCCTAGAGCATGCCCAGGAGCGCGGTGCCCCCATTCTCGCCGAGCTGGCTGGTGCCGGCTGGTCATTTGATGCCTACAATGAAACCGCCCCCAAGGCGGAGCTGCAGGCAGTGGCGATGAGCATGGCCCTAAACAGTGCCGGACTTGCCCCGGAGGATATTGATTACATCAATGCTCATGGCACCGGCACCAAACTCAACGATGCCGAGGAGACCAAGGCAATCAAGATGGTCTTGGGGGAGAGGGCCTATCAGATACCGATCAGCTCCAATAAATCGATGATCGGGCATCTGGCCTGCGCCGCCGGGGCGGTGGAGGCGATAGCGGCGGTGATGACCGTCAGGGAGGGCCTCATCCCCCCCACGATTAACTATGAGACCCCTGATCCTGAGTGTGACCTGGATTATGTCCCCAATAAGGCCCGCCGCCAGCCGGTTAACACCTGCCTTTCCAATTCCTTTGGCATGGGCGGGCAGAATTGCAGCCTGATAATAAAGCGCTTCCCTAGAGGAGACTGATGGAGACTAGGGAGCTGGAAGGGAAAGTAGCCCTGGTTACCGGCGCCTCCCGAGGGCTGGGGCGGGCCATTGCCCTCAAGCTGGCCACCCTTGGCGCCAAGATTGCCATCAACTATCTATCCCGCGATGAGGCAGCGGCGAACCTGGCCCAGGAAATTAAGGATATCGGCAGTGAAACCATACTAGCCAAGGCGGATGTCGCCGATGCCAAGGCAGTCCGGGCCATGATCCGTGATATTGTCGCCCGGTGGGGGAAGATCGACATCCTGGTGAACAATGCCGGTATCGTCAAGGATGACCTCCTGCCCCGCATGTCTGATGAGACCTGGGACGCGGTGATCAACACCAATCTGCGCGGCGCTTACCTGTGCACCAAGTTCGCCGTACGCTCCATGATGGAGCAGTCCTGGGGACGGGTGATCAATATCTCATCACTGGCGGGGCTGGTGGGAAATGCGGGGCAGTCCAACTACTCCGCCGCCAAGGGGGGGCTCATCGCCTTCACCAAGAGTATCGCCCGGGAGCTGGGATCGCGGAACATAACGGTAAATGCCATCGCCCCCGGATTCATTACTACCGAGATGACGGATAAGTTACCCCAAGAGACCAAGGATGCCATCCTCTCCCGTATCCCGCTGCAACGCTTCGGCTCTCCGGAAGACGTCGCCGAGCTGACCGCATTTCTGGCCAGTGAGCGGGCGGGCTATATCACGGCGCAGGTTATCAGCATTGATGGCGGAGTAATATAAATTATCCCAAGGAGGGCCCCTCCATGGCGAAGGTAGGTATTGTTACCGATAGCACCAGCTGCATCCCCGCCGAGCTAGTCCACAAATATGATATCCGCATCGTGCCGGTGGCACTGGTTATTGACGGCAAATGCTATCTGGATACCGAACTCACCAACCAAGAGTTCTGGAAGCTGTTTTACGCCGCCAAGCAACCGGTGACCACCCAAGCCGCCAGCCCCACTGATTTCGCCACCACCTTTAAAGAGCTGGCTAAATCCACCGATAGCATTGTCTGTATTGTCGTCTCCAAGGCACTGAGCGCCACCTATGAAGCCGCCGTTCACGGTAGCAAGCTAGCCCGGGAAGAGTATCCCAACCTCAATATCGAGATTGTTGACAGCAAGACCTCAACCGGGGCGCTGGGTTTCATCGTCCTGGAAGCTGCCCGCGCCGCCCACGCCGGCAAGAGCCTAGCCGAAGTGGTCCAGGCCGCCCGCGATATGATCCCCCGAGTAAAGTTCACCGTGGGCATGGATACCCTGAAGTACCTCATCCGGTCCGGCCGTGCCCCCAAGACGGCAGTGCTCGGTAACATGCTCCGGGTGAAACCGATTATCGGTATGGTGAGTGGCACCGGCCTGGTGGAAAACCTGGGCCGGGTCAGGGGACGGCAAAAACTCCTGAAAAAGCTGGCTGATATGATTGCGGAATATATTGATGTTAACCAACCAGTCCACCTCATGGTTCACTACACTGACGGCGTCGCCCCCGCTGAAGAACTCAAGAGGATGGTTACCTCCCGCCTCAACTGCGAAGAGGTCTACCTAACCCCATATACCCCGGTAATGGCCTCCCAGACAGGCCCCGTCGTGGCAGTAGCCTTTTACTCATGAGAAAATCGCTAGGTATCCGCCGGCTCAGAGTGGGCACTACTGAGGCAAATAGTGGCCACCCTACTATGTAGGCTTTACCCGGCTAGTAATACCCTTTGACGAGCACTAGCCAAAAATGCTATAAATATTTATGGTAATTGTGCCCCATCAATAATTTAAAAGACAGCTAGAGTCAGGAGGGGACTAAATGGAAATAACACTCTTCGAAGGCTTCCACGTCGCCACTAGCTTTGAGAAATCTGCCCTGATTGGCGTATTGGTAATAGCGATACTGGGCCTGCTTTACGCTGCTTTTCTCGTCTGGCAGATCCGGAAGGAGCCTGAGGGGGATGAAAGAATGAACCGGATCGCCACTGCCATACGCGCCGGTGGTAATGCCTATCTCATGCGCCAGTTCCGCACCATACTCCTCCTTGTCTTTGCCCTGGCAGTATTTGTCTTTTTCACGGGCTGGTTTGCCGGCGGGACATCGGTATATGGTAACCCCAAGTGGCTGATTGGTCTGGGGCGGGCTGGTGGCTTCTTAATGGGGGCTGTCTTCTCGGCCATGGTTGGCTATTTCGGGATGAACATGGCACTGCGGGCTAATGTCCGGGTGGCCCAAGCTGCCCGCAGCAGCTTCACCCAATCCCTGAAGATAGCCTACCGCGCCGGCACCATAACCGGCATGCTTACTGACGGGCTGGGGCTTCTGGGAGGCACCATAATCTTCATTATCTTCTTTGAGGATGCACCTCTGGTACTCCTCGGCTTTGGCTTCGGGGGCACATTACTGGC
Source organism: uncultured Dehalococcoidaceae bacterium (assembly GCA_964489415.1). Classification (GTDB taxonomy): domain Bacteria; phylum Chloroflexota; class Dehalococcoidia; order Dehalococcoidales; family RBG-16-60-22; genus CAZAYK01. The sequence continues at coordinate 8,693 of CAZAYK010000034.1, forward strand.
ACTATTTATGCGCGTTGGTGGGGGTATCTATACCAAGGCGGCTGATGTTGGGGCTGACCTGGTGGGTAAGGTGGAGAAGGGCATCCCTGAGGATGACCCGCGCAATGCGGCAGTAATTGCTGACCAGGTTGGTGACAATGTGGGGGATTGTGCCGGAATGGCGGCGGACATTTTTGAGTCCTATGAAGTTACCATCGTTTCCGCAATGATCCTCGGCCTCCTGCTAACCATGGCTACGGGCCAACTCTACTGGATTATCTTCCCGTTGCTGGTGCGAGCCGCCGGTGTTTTCTCCTCTATCATCAGCACCTACTCCGTCCGCGCCCTGCGTGAAGGCGAGAATGCCATGAAAGCCATACACCGCGGCTATATACTCGCGGCGTTTATTTCGGTAGCCTCCTTCTTCCTTTTCGCCTATTTCTACGCCCATGACCTTCGCCTCGCCTGGGCTACTGCGGTAGGCGTCGTCCTGGCGGTGGCCATCAATTTTCTTACCGATTACTACACCTCAACAGAACGGAACCCGGTGAAAGAAATCGCCAAGTCAACCAAGACCGGGGCAGCAACGACTCTGCTCTCCGGGATTAGCGTGGGCTATGAGAGCACGGTAACCGCCATATTAGCCATCGCCCTATCCATTGTAGCCTCCGCCATAATCTGGGCCGGTGGCGGCACCGGCGGGGAAAGCATACTGTACATCTTCTACGGCGTATCCCTCTGCGGCATCGGCTTGCTTACCCTCACCGGTAATAACATTGCCATGGATACCTTCGGCCCCATCTCGGACAATGCTAATGGCATTGGCGAAATGGCAAAGCTGGAACCGAAGGCACGGCAGACCCTGGCTGACCTCGATGCCGTGGGCAACACCACCAAAGCCATCACCAAGGGGGTGGCCATTGCCTCTGCGGTGTTAGCCGCCGTGTCACTCTTTGCTGCCTTCTATGAAGATTATCAGCTTGAGACGATTAATCTCATTCAATGGCCGGTCTTCGTTTGTTTCCTTATTGGCGGGGCGATTCCGTTTCTGTTCAGCTCACTTACCATCAGGGCGGTGGGCAGAGCCGCCTACTACATTGTTAATGAGGTTCGCTACCAGTTTGCCAATATTAAAGGAGTCTGGGAAGGCACCGTTGAGCCTGACTACGGGAAGGTGGTTTCCATCTGCACCGGGGCAGCCCAAAAAGAACTGCTCACACCAGCACTGTTAGCCATTGTCTCACCCATAGTCATCGGCTTTCTCTTTGGGCTGGAGGCACTGGCCGGGTTCTTGGCTGGGGTGATACTGGTGGGGCAGCTCCTGGCAGTGTTTATGGCCAATGCCGGTGGGGCCTGGGACAATGCCAAGAAGACGATAGAAGACGGGCTGTACGGGGGCAAAG
>CAZAYK010000035.1:0-9947 GCA_964489415.1 uncultured Dehalococcoidaceae bacterium
AGTGCTTGCTTCCCAAGCAAGACGTCGTGGGTTCGAATCCCATCACCCGCTCCATTCCCCGGTTTTGCCGCAAGATCCCGTCCCGCTCCCGACCGGAAAGGGGGTGTGAGGTGAGTGAGATGAAGGTCCACCAAATCCGCAAGCGGGATGGCTCGGTGGTTCCCTTTCAGCCCAGCAAGATCGAACAAGCCATCTACAAAGCACTAGCCGCGACCAAGGTTGATGGTAGGGAGCTGGCAGCTGAGCTTTGCCGTCATGTAGTGGAGATGGTGTCGGCTAGGTTTGCCCACACCATTCCCAGTGTGGAGGATGTGCAGGACATAGTCGAAGAGGTGCTGATGACCCGGGGCTATCCCGCGGTGGCTAAAGCCTATGTCCTCTATCGCCAGCAGCGGGCTAATGTGCGCCGGCTCAAGGGGGCCATGGGTGTCCGGGATGATCTTAAGCTGGGCATCAATGCCTTCAAGGTGCTGGAGCGCCGCTATTTACTTAGGGATGAGGCGGGCAATATTATCGAAACGCCCACCCAGCTATTTCGTCGGGTCGCCGCGACGATTGCTGCCGTGGAAACTAACTTCAATCCCGCGGCTGACCTGACCGCACTGGAGGAGGAGTTCTTTAGGGTGATGATCAACCTGGAATTCTTGCCCAACACCCCCACCCTAATGAACGCCGGGGCACCCCTGGGCCAGCTCTCCGCCTGCTTTGTTCTCCCTGTCGAGGATTCCATCGTGGGCATCTTTGAAAGTCTGAAGAACATGGCGCTGATCCACCAGTCGGGGGGTGGCACTGGTTTTTCCTTCACCCATCTCCGGCCCAGCGGGGATGTCGTCCGGTCCACCAGGGGGGTGGCTTCGGGACCAGTCTCCTTTATGAAGATCTTCGATGCCGCCACCGGGGTGATGAAGCAGGGGGGTAAACGGCGTGGGGCGAACATGGGCATTCTCAATGCTGACCACCCCGACATTATGGAATTTGTTATGGCGAAGAGTGACGGCGTTACCCTGGCCAACTTCAATATTTCGGTGGCTGTTACTGATGAGTTTATGGAGGCTGCCTTCCGGGGGAAGAGGTGGCCCCTGATCAATCCCCGAACCGGCAAGGAGGTGCGGTCAGTCAGTGCCGGTGGCCTCTGGGAGATGATTGTGAGCAATGCGTGGCGAACCGGTGACCCGGGTCTGGTCTTTATTGATGAGATAAACCGTCACAACCCCACGCCCCAGCTAGGCCCCATGGAGGCGACCAATCCCTGCGGGGAGCTGCCCCTACTTCCCTATGAGAGCTGTAACCTGGGCTCGATCAACCTGGCGAAAATGGTAGCTAATGGGAAGGTTGACTGGGCGAGGTTGAAGCGGGTGGTTAATCTTGGTGTCCATTTCCTGGACAATGTCATTGAGGCCAATGTCTTTCCCCTGCCGGCTATTGAGCAGGTAACCAAGGGGAATCGGAAAATCGGGCTGGGCATAATGGGCTTTGCTGACCTGCTGGTTAAGATGGGTATTCCCTACAATTCCGAGGAAGCCCTGGCCACTGCTGAGCAAATCATGAAATTCATCTCTGAGGAGGCACATCAGGCTTCTGCCAAACTGGCTGCGGAGCGGGGCGTTTTCCCCAATTTCGCGGGGAGCGTTTATGACTACCCCAGTGGCCCCCGGCTGAGAAACGCCACGGTTATCTCCATTGCCCCCACGGGCACGATCAGCATTATTGCCGGCTGCTCCAGCGGGATTGAGCCGCTGTTTGCCCTCGCCTTTGTCCGCAATGTGATGGAGGGGACCAGGCTGCTCGAGGTTAACCCCTTGTTTGAGCAGGTGGCCCGTGAGCAGGGCTTCTTCTCCCCGGAACTGATGGAGAAGGTAGCTCAGCAGGGAACCTTGCGGGGAATTCAGGGGATTCCCGAGGAGGTACGTCAGGTTTTCGTTACTGACTGGGACATTGCCCCGGAATGGCATGTCAGGATGCAGGCGGCTTTCCAGAAATACACCGACAATTCGGTGTCGAAGACGGTGAACCTACCCGCGGAAGCCACCCCGGAGGATATTCGCCGGATTTACACCCTGGCTTATGAAAGCAGGTGCAAGGGGATAACCGTTTACCGCTATGGGAGCAAGAAGCAGCAGGTGCTCACCCTGGCGGGCCATATTCCGGAGTCAGCCGTGGAGCCGCTACCCTACCTGATTGCTGAGTCAGAATATGCTGGTGGTTGTCCTTATGGAAGTTGCCTCTTCTGAGGTGGCGGCGCTTCTATCGGCGCTGATAGGTATATAGCGGCTCATCATCGGTGATGAGCCGTCTCTGTCTGGAGAGTGCCTGGCGCAGGTATTTGGGCAGGGAGAATATGCCCTGGTGGGTTAGCCCGTCATAGAATTTGAGTCCGGTCAGTGACCGGGCAGCAATCTCCCCGTCTATCTGAGCCGGGGTAAGCTGTGCCGGGTTGAGCCTCGGTGAGGCAGTGCAAAACCCCCAGGGCCCACCAAAACAGGGCACATCGGCGTGATAGGTGGATACTATCGGGAAAACGCTTTTCAGCGTGTTGTAGACGGCAGTTAGGTTCAGGAGCTCGTTCAGGGCTGCCGAGCCCGCCTGAACGGAGATGATGCCGTTCTCGGTAAGCCTGTCCCGGACGAGCTGGTAAAATTCCTTGGTATATAACAAATACGCCGGTCCGGCCTCTAGCGGGTCAGGCAGGTCAAGGATAATCACATCAAATTTGTCCCCACATCGGGCGAGGAAGTCCCGGGCATCACCGTAGTGTAACTCGGTTCGTCTATCTTCAAAGGCCCCCCGGCTGTGATGGGCAGGTATTGTCGGCACAGGGCGATTACCTCCTCATCAATGTCAACCATCACTGCCCGTTGTACCGTGGGGTGAGACAATACCTCCCTTAGGGTGGCGCCCTCGCCACCCCCGGCAATAAATGCTGTCTCCGGGCAGGGATGAGTTATCATTGCCGGCTGGACTAGCGCCTCATGGTAGATAAACTCATCCGCCTCGCTGGACTGAATCTTGCCATCCAGCACCAGGCAAGTGCCGAAGCTCCGGCTACGAATGATCTGGACAGCCTGAAATTTCGTCTGCCCGGTATAGAGCACCGCCTCGATGCGGTGCATCTGGATGAAATCTTCGCTTATGCTATCTTGGAGCCATTTATCAGGGTCGGTGTCCATAACCTTAGCCGTGGTTTACACGGTAACCGCTAAAAGCCCCCTCTGTATTTCGACAACAGAGTGGTTTTTAGCCCCCAGCCGCTCGATCAGCACCTCGGCAGCCTTTTCCGGGTGCACGGAACTGCCGCAGGTGAAAATGTCAACGGCGGCATAACCATACTCGGGCCAGGTGTGGATGGAGAGGTGAGACTCGGCAATAACCACCACCCCGCTAACTCCCTGGGGAGTGAAGGGGTGGAAGGATTCACCGAGTACGGTAGCCCCGGACTCATTGGCAGCCATTACCAGGGTACTGCGGAGAAGGCTGAGGTCATTTAATACCTCCTTATCACAGTCCTTTAGTTCGAGAAGTAAGTGCTTACCTAGTGCATTCAATCACCTGCCCCCCTTGATTAGATTTTTGTCTCTTGGTCACTAAGCGAGATGGGTATCCCAAGGCGACAAAATAAATTTTATAACAATCCACCTCTTGCTATCAATAGGTGGCCGAGGGGAAATTTCCCACAAGCCTCACCCCTTCCTCAATTATCGCTTATCCTCGCCCCGGGGTAATATGGGGCAAGTAGTGATAATGAGCCGGCTAGGCCACGGCTTGCAGGTTAAGGTGCTGTTGGATTATCCCGATTAGCCTGGGCAGCTTATTTTCCTGGTTAAACCTGGTTTTAGCCAGGGCATGTTCAATGTTGGCCACAATGGAGTTGATGTCATTCTCGGTCAGAATAATGGGAATGCCTTTGCTTTCTGCCTTTTCACGGACACCATAGATGGGGGGTTCCTTGCCACTGAGAACCAGGCATCTGGTGGATGTCTCCAGGGCGGCAAGTTGCATGTCGGGGCGTTCGCTTCGGATTATGGCTGCCTTATTGTTCTTACGGCCGAAGTAGGTCAGTCCGGAGTCAACCACCATTGCCCCCAGCATATAGTTTTCCACTAACTCGCCTGATTTCTCCGCATTGTTGAGTATTTCCCCCCCGATGCAGTCAGCCACCTCGGCCACGGTGAGGGCAGACAGGGTTCTATCCTCGGGGATTACCCCGAGGAGGCTAATCCCGGCCTTCGCTGACTGAGCCGATGCCTCATCCTGCACCCGCTTTAGCTGGCTTACCGGCACCTTATTGATTACTATGCCCAGTAGGTTTTCCCCGAATTCCGGGTAACTGTCAGCGTAGCTGGCTGCCTGCCCGCCATAGGTTACCACCGAAATCACCCTCGCCTTGAGCGCTTTAGCTATTTCGCCGGAGGATTTGTCCCGTCTGCCTTCGATGATCACCACATCTTTACCCGGCGCCACCCGGTTATAGGCTTCTCTGACCTTACTGGTGTCACCGTCACCAATGCCGAGGGATTCGGCAGCCTCGGGCAGGTCTAGAATCTGCTTCATGAAGGTGGCATCACCATCATTGCTAGCTGATGTTATTCGGAGAAAACCCACCTTTTTGCCGTTACCCAGCAGGTATTTGCCCAGACCGGCGCTGATGGTGGTCTTACCGGCAGCTTCTTCCGTGGAGACTATATATACAGCACCCAAGCGTCACCTCCGACTGATTTTTACCCAAAACCAGTCTATTATAAACCTTTCTATCCTCCGGGTAAAGCAGGTCACGGCGTTTCTGCCCTGGGGTGTCTTACTTTGCTACTTCCAAGCAATCAAGACCAAGTATTTCCGCAGTTTGGTTTTCTTCCTAAATGGATAAGCTATATAAATTGTTTGGCGGCGGGTGGTATAATTAGGTTAAGGGGGGAGGTTGCGATGCGTGAGGCAATGCTCTATGAAAAGCTGCCGAACCTGAGGGTGCAGTGCCATACCTGTCAGTGGCGTTGCCGTATCGGCCCCGGTAGATATGGGGTCTGCGGCATGTATCACAACCAGGATGGGGTCCTCTATAATATCAATTATGCCCGAGTCTCCTCCCTTGCTGCTGACCCTATTGAAAAGAAGCCGTTATTTCACTTCTTTCCCGGCAGCTTAGCCTTTTCTGTGGGTACCCTGGGGTGTAACTTCCACTGCAAGCACTGCCAGAACTGGCAGATTTCAGCAGCTAATGGCGGCTCTCTGGGGGAATGCCGTGACATCCCGCCGCAAACCTTAATCGAGCTGGCCAAGCGCTACCAGTGTCAGGGTGTGGCCTGGACCTATAATGAACCCACCATCTGGTTTGAATATACCCTGGACTCAGCCAAGCTGGCCAAGGAGAACAACCTTTACACGGTCTATGTGACCAATGGTTATGCCACTGCGGAGGCGCTGGATACCATCGGGCCTTACCTGGATGCCTGGCGGGTTGATATCAAGGGTTTTTCTGATGCCTTCTACCGTGAGCTGGCCAAGGTACCCCGCTGGCGGGAGATACTTACCGTTACTAAGCGGGCCAAGGATAAGTGGGATATGCATGTTGAGGTGGTGACCAATATCATCCCGACCATGAACGATGATGATGAGCAACTGGAAGGCATTGCCCGCTGGATACGGGATGAGCTGGGGGAGCTGACCCCGTGGCATGTCACCCGGTTCTATCCCCATCACCACCTGACCCACCTGCCGCCTACCCCGGTAGCCACCCTGGAGCATGCCTGTGATATTGGCAGGAAGGTCGGGCTCAGGTTTATCTATGCCGGCAATGTCCCCGGTCACCAGAGTGAGAATACCAGGTGTTATTCCTGCGGCAGGCTTAATGTAAAAAGGTTTGGCTACCAGACCGAGGTGGTCGGGCTGAGGGGTTCCCATTGCCAGTTCTGCGGGGCTGACCTCAACTTCACAACAGGCGAGGCAAAGGAGGCACAAGATGATTAGGCTCCCCGTTGCCGCCGGCTCATTCTATCCTGCCTCAGCCAAACAGCTCGAGGCCATGATTGGCAAGATGGTGGATGAGAAGGTGGAGAAGCAGGAGGTTATCGGCTTGGTCTCACCCCATGCCGGTTATATCTACTCGGGGCCGGTAGCCGGGGCGGTTATTTCCCGAATCAATTTTAAGGACACCTTTATCATCATGGGCCCCAACCATACTGGGGTGGGTAAGCCATTCAGCATCATGACTGAGGGCACGTGGCGGACACCCCTGGGTGATGTTGAGATTGATGCCGAGCTGGGCAAGCGGATTCTGAGCACGTCCCGTTATTTGCAGGAAGACCATCTGGCTCATCAGTATGAACATTCCATTGAAGTCCAGCTCCCCTTCCTGCAGTATTTTCAGCCGGATGTCCGGATAGTGCCCATCGTTCTGGCTCATGGCAGCGGCACCATTTATCGGGAACTGGGTAGGGAGATAGCCGCGGCTGTTACCGGGCTGGGCCGGGCGGTGGTGATTATCGCCAGCAGCGACATGACTCACTATGAGCCGCAGGAGATGGCCAGGAAGAAGGACACCCAGGCAATTGAAGCCATACTGGATCTGGACGGGGATGAGCTATTGCGGCGAGTTGAGGAGCTGAATATATCGATGTGTGGCTATGCCCCCACGGCGAGCCTCATTGCTGCCGCTAAGGAGCTGGGGGCGAGGGGGGCGGAGCTGGTCAGATACCAGACCAGCGGTGATACCTCCGGCGATTATTCCAGCGTGGTGGGTTATGCCGGCATAATTATCAAGGCTACGGAGATGCACCCGCTGGTGAAGCTAGCCAAGGAGACGGTGGAATCCTATGTCAGGGAAGGCAAGACGCCGAAACCCAAGGAACTCACCCCGGAGATGAAGGAAAAGGCGGGGGTGTTCGTTTCCATTCATAAGCTGGGTGCCCTGCGGGGCTGCATTGGCACCTTTGAGCCCACCCAGAAGAATGTTGCCGAGGAGATTATCGCCAATGCCGTCAGCTCGGCTACCCGAGACCCCCGTTTCCCCCCGATTACTCCCGCTGAGCTGGACCAGCTCAGTTATAGTGTTGATGTGCTTACCCGCCCCGAGCCGGTGGCGGATAAGAGCCAGTTAGACCCGCAGAAGTATGGGGTTATCGTGGAGGCGGGGTGGCGGCGGGGGCTGCTCCTCCCTGACCTGGAGGGGGTGGACAGCGTGGACTATCAGATTGAAATCTGCCGCCACAAGGCGGGCATAGGCCCTGATGAGCCGGTAAAGCTCTACCGGTTTGAGGTAAAAAGGTATAAATAAAAGGGTGTGCCATGGGTATGGACATGTTCGAGCAGAAGGCGCAGGAGGAGAAGATGCAGGAGGCGCCGCTGGCGACGAGGATGAGGCCCTCCAGCCTGCAGACCTTTGTCGGGCAGGAGCACATCATTGGAAAGGGGCGTGTGCTGAGGAAGGCCATTGAAGCTGACCGCATTCCATCCATGATCCTGTGGGGCCCTCCTGGTTGCGGCAAGACCACGCTGGCTTATATTATCGCCAACATCACTGGGGCCCACTTCAGCCCGGTCAGCGCCGTCAGCGCCAGTGTTGGCGACCTGCGCCGCATTATTGAGGAGGCTAAGGAGCGCCGCAAGGTGCTTATGCAGAAGACCATCCTGTTTATTGACGAGATTCACCGCTTTAACAAAACGCAGCAGGACGTGGTGCTGCCCTATGTTGAGGATGGCACGGTTACCCTTATCGGGGCAACTACCGAGAACCCTTCCTTTGAGGTTACCTCCCCCCTCCTCTCCCGCTGCCGGGTGCTGCCACTTAAGCCGCTTAGTGAGGAGGAAATCCAGGTCATCATCCTCCGGGCGCTCAGGGACGGGCTGCATGGGCTGGGGGAATGGAATGTGGAGCTGGAGCCCGATGCCATGAGTCATCTCGTTGCCCAGTCCAATAGTGATGCCCGGGTTGCCCTTAATGCCCTGGAGTTGGCGGCGATGAGTACCCCACCCAATGCTGAAGGCAAGCGTATTATCACCCTGGCCACTGTGGAGGATGCCCTCCAGCACCGGGCGGTGCTCTATGATAAGGCGGGAGACCAGCACTTTGATGCTATTTCCGCCCTGCACAAGTCAATGCGGGGTTCTGACCCCGATGCCTCCCTCTACTGGCTGGCGGTGATGCTGGAAGCCGGGGAAGACCCGCTGTATATTGCCCGCCGCCTGGTGCGTTTTGCTTCGGAGGATGTTGGCATGGCGGACCCGCAGGCACTGGTGGTTGCCATGGCCGCCCAGCAGGCGGTTCACTTCATCGGTATGCCTGAGGGTAATCTGGCCCTGGCGCAGGCAGTGGTCTATCTGGCCACCGCCCCCAAGAGCAACTCCCTATATGAGGCCTACTCCCGGATCCAGGAGGAGATTAAGCAGGGCTCAGACCAGTCCGTGCCCCTCCCCCTGCGCAATCCAGTAACCCCGCTGATGAAGGAGCTGGGCTATGGGGAAGGTTACAAGTACGCCCATAACTACCCCGGGCACTTTGTGGAGCAGCAGCACCTGCCCGATTCCCTTCAGGAGAGGCAGTTCTATATCCCCAGTGACCAGGGATATGAGCAGCAGGTTAGGAACCGGCTGAAGGCCTGGTGGCAGAAAAGGAAAAGACCACCCCCCACCGGGGAAGAAGAGGGTTAAATCAATTTTATGCTGGCTGGTTTATAACGTAATCCTTCGCGGGTTAACGCGGCACTTCTCTGCCCTGATGATGGCGGCAATATCGGCGGCAGCCTGGTCAATCTCATCCTGCCGGTTAAACACAATGTAGTCAAATTGGGGCAGCTGCTTTAGTTCCTCCTCGGCAGTTGCCGTGCGTAGCGCCAGCTCCTGGGGTGATTCGGTGCCTCGCTTCTCCAGCCGGGAGACAGCTTCCTCAATTGAGGGTGGTGTCAGGAAGATAAACACGGCTTGGGGCAGGATTTTCTTAATGGTGGCTGCACCCTGAACGTCAACCTTGACAATCACATCCTGCCCCCGCTTCAATGCCTCCTTAACTGGTTTGCGGGGCACTCCATAATAGTTATCATAGACATGCGCCCATTCCAGGAGCTCATTATGGGCAATCATCTTGCGGAAATCTTGCTTGGAGACGAAGTGGTAGTCCACGTTGTCTTGCTCATTGGCGCGCCGGGGGCGGGTGGTTACCGTGGTGATACGGTCAACGGTATAGCCCAATTCCTTCATCCGGGTGAGAACGGCATCTTTACCGGCACCGGAGAGACCGGAGAGCACAATGAGCAACGGTCGTGCCGTCCGGTTTAGCGGTGATTCGCCGTTACGTTTCATTCTTGTCTTCACGGGGTTCTGGCCTTAGCGATGGGTTTTGCCGGCTTGCCTGCAGCCTGCCGGCAATAGTTTCCGGGGCGAGAGCCGCCAGAACAATGTGCCCACTATCGGTGAAAATAACTGCCTTGGTTCTCCGGCCGCTAGTCATATCAATGAGCAACCCCTTATTCCTGCCTTCCTGGATAGTGCGCTTGGTAGGTGCTGAGTTGGGTGAAGCCATGGCGATAATCCTGTTCATGGCGAGAATATTACCGAAGCCAATATGGACTAGTTCAGGGACCATGCTATCCACCTCGTAACATTTATTTTTTAACCGTTAGTGGCGTTGTTGCCGAGAAGGATATTATTAAACAGCAGACTTAAGCCAGGTCAGTGAAGCCTGGGTGCTTCCCGTTAGCCGCCAGAAATAGCCCAGACCATAACCTATCACTTGTTTATCGCTGTTGTCAAGCGAGTCTCACCTTAGTCCGCTATGTTTCTCTATAAAATCAGGGATTTCCTTTACAAAATTAAGGTTTAGCCCCTTTTCATTTACTGGGTGGTGTGTTACAATAGAGAGCGTTGGTGTTCGTTGCTCGGTAAGCGGGGGACATCGTTCTGTTAGCTGGAGATGCAAGCCTTCTGGTGGCTAGAGCGGGGTGGAACCACCCGTTCCCATTCCG
>CAZAYK010000036.1:0-9938 GCA_964489415.1 uncultured Dehalococcoidaceae bacterium
CGGCGGATATACCGCATGTCTTTGACAGGTTCTATCGTGCTGAAAATGCCAAGGACAAGGCAGGCACGGGACTGGGCCTCTATATCTCAAAGCAGATTATTGAGGCGCATGGTGGACGCATCTGGGTGGAGAGTAGGGTGGGGGAAGGCAGTACCTTTAGTTTCACCCTGCCGTTGGCAAGGTGTGGGGGTGATTGTCATGGGTAATAGTAAGAAGATCCTGGTGATCGAGGATGACCCGAGCTCCCTAAGGTTGACTCATTATCTCTTGGAACACAAGGGGTATCAGGTGCTCACCGCGACCAACGGGCTTGACGGGCTGAGAAAAGCGCGCCGGGAGAAGCCGGACCTCGTGATTCTGGATATCATGCTGCCTGGTATGGATGGCTATGAGATTTGCCATCATCTCCGGGCTGACCCGGAAACTGCCCCCATGCCTATTTTGATGCTGTCAGCTAAGGCACGGGAGGTGGATAGGGAGACCGGGCTTAAGGTTGGCGCTGACGAGTATATGACCAAGCCAGCATCTCCCTCGGAAATAATCGCCAGGATTGAGGGTCTACTGCGACCAAAGGGCAAAAGACAACGGGCTTGTGAATCTGTCCGGTCACGAGTAGCTGATGTTGAGGTTACCGAGGAAGTAGGCTAATCGCATTTTGCTGGGAGCGGAAATCATAAACAATTCTGTGATGGGGTGGCTGATGTAGCATGGCGATGTCATCAATAACGGCAACGGAAAAGAAGCTGGGCGAAATGCTGGTGGAGAACAACCTGATTACTGAGGAGCAGCTGGCGAAGAGCCTGGAGTTGCAGAGGGAGCGTGGGGGGAAGCTTAGCGATATTTTGGTCGAACAGGGATGGGTCACCCCCGAGGAAATAGCCGCCGTGCGCAGTATCCAGTTAAACGTGCCGCTGATTGACCTGAAGCGGCACGTGGTTCAGCCTAATGCCTTGCGGCTTATTCCGGAGGAGATGGCCCGGAAGCATACCTTGATCCCACTTGACATAATAGGTGATTCGCTGCTTGTCGTCATGGCTTACCCCGAGGACATCCGCACCATTGAGGATATTAAAGCTCAGGCGAAGATGAAGGTTGAGGTGGCACTGGGTATCCCGGCTGATATTGAGCGGGCGATTGACCTTAACTATAGGTCAGGTGGGGCCATTAAGAAGCAGGTAGACCAGATTGCTCCTCCGGTTTTGGAGGAGGCTGAGGCTGTCCTGGAACCGGCTACCCCGACACCGGTTATTCAAACCCTAGACCTGCTTATCGCCCAGGCAGTACGGGAAAAGGCATCGGATATCCACATTGAGCCCCAGGAGAACAGATTGCGGATTCGCTACCGCATTGATGGCATCCTGCATGATAGGTATTCCTTACCCCTGACCACCCATGCCCAGCTGGTGTCCCGGGTTAAGATCATGGCGGAGATGAATATTGCCGAGCAGAGACGCCCCCAGGATGGCCAGTTCTCTATCAAGACCGGGGGCAGGGAGGTGGATATTCGGGCAGCGACCATGGAAACACAGTACGGTGAGAGGGTGGTACTGCGCATTCTGGATAAGTCTCTGTCACTGCTTGCCCTGCCTGAGCTGGGTTTCCTGCCCGATGTGCTGGAAAGGTACCGGCAGGTGCTGAAGAGCCCGTTTGGTCTGATATTGGTGGGTGGCCCCACCGGCTCGGGCAAGACAACCACCCTCTATGCTTCAATCAATGAGCTGGATCGAAAGGAAAACAATATACTGACCATTGAGGATCCCATTGAGTACCGCTTCCAGGACATTAACCAGACCCAGGTTAACCCTAAGGCGGGAATAACCTTTGATAGCGGCCTGCGGGCCATCATGCGCCATGATCCGGATATCATTCTCGTTGGTGAAATACGTGACCAGGAGACCGCCACCGCCGCAGTGCAAGCGGCGCTTACCGGTCATCTGGTGCTTTCTTCAATTCATGCCAATGATGCCATCAGTGTGTTTTCCCGGCTGATGAATCTGGGGGTTGAGCCCTACCTTATTTCGTCAACCCTGGTGGCTATTGTTGCCCAGCGGATGGTTCGGCGCATATGTCCTCACTGCCGGACTGCCTACCCGCCCTCTGAAGAAGAGCGGAGGGTTTACCAGGAGGAGATGTTGCAACCACCAGACACCTTCTACCGGGGGGCGGGGTGCAATCTTTGCTTCAATACCGGCTACTCGGGACGGACCGGGCTTTTTGAGCTCCTGGTGCTCAGCGGGGAGATTAGGCGGATGTTGATGGATAATGCCAACGCTGAGGATATTAAGGCACGGGCACTTAGCGAGGGTATGATAACCATGAAGCATGACGGTATGGTGAAGGTGAAGGAGGGTATTACCCCGCTGAGTGAGGTGCTGCGCACCGTCTTTGCCACCAACTGAGCCGGTGTTTGATTGCGGTGGCCAGGGAATCATGGCATATAAATATCGAGCCTATACCCGGGATAAGAGGATTGTCCAGGGGATAATTGACGCCAGTGCGGAGGGTGTTGCTGAGGAGGCCCTGTACCGCGCTGGCTACCAGCGTGTGCTCAGTCTTAAGGAGGTGCGGCCGCGGCTGAGTCTGGACAGGGCAATACCCAGCCTCTTCGGGGTCAGGCCCCAGGATGTAATTGACTTTCTGTCTCAATTAGCCACCCTGATTGAATCTGGGATTTCCCTCCCCACCGCCCTGCAACTCCTTGAGGGGCAGACCTCTCGAGCCAGTTTGAAAAAAATCATCGCTGGCGTAGCCGCAGAAATTCAGGATGGTTATTCCCTGTCTCAGGCATTCCGCAGGTACCCGCAGGTATTCTCCGATACCCACTGTCAGGTGATTAGGGCTAGTGAGCAGACAGGGAGCCTGGAAGTGGGTCTGCGGCAGGTAGCTGGCTATCTGGAGAAGCGGATAGCCATGGCACAGAGAATAAGACGCGCTGTGGCCTATCCTCTCCTGGTATTGGTGATGGCCCTTGGCGTCTGTGTCCTGCTGGTTACCGTAGCCCTGCCCCCGCTGGTCAGGCTATTTACCTCACTGGGGGTTGATTTGCCGTGGACAACAAGCCTGATTATCCATGTTGCTGATTTTATCATCAGCTACAAGTTCTATCTTGGGGCAGGAATCTTCCTGGTGATTGTGGTGGTTGCCGGTTATATCCGGCTGCCGGCGGGAAAACTGGGGGTGCACCGCTTGATGCTGACATTGCCGGTTATTGGCGTCATCACTATTCAGCGGAGTGTGTACTACTTCTGTGAGACCAGTTCGGTATTGCTGAAAGCCGGGCTGCCACTGCCCCAGGTAATGGATATCGTGCTGCCCACCGTGGGGAACCTGATCATCCGTCAGGAATTGCGGCAGGTGAGAGAGCGGGTGCTCCAGGGGGAGGGTTTGTCCCTGGCCATGGCTTCAGTAGCCTTATTGCCCCGGCTGGTGGTGGAGATGGTGGCGGTGGGGGAGAAAACCGGTAATATTGATGCTACCCTGGCTACCCTGGCGGATTATTATCGGCAGCGGGTTGACCAGAAGATAAATGTGTTAACTGCGGTGATCGAGCCTTTCTTGATCGTGGCCGTTGGGCTGGTGGTGGCGCTTATTGCCCTATCGATGATAATGCCACTGTATTCCATACTACGGACTGTTTAGCCACGGGGATAATGGGGAACGGGAAATGTCACCGATGGTAAACGGCGGCCCAAACTGGGCAAGGGCCTCAGTGCGGCATCAGGAGGGATTGGGTCTGGTGGAGGCGGTGGTTACCGTGGGTCTGGTGGGGACAGTGGTGGTGGCTTTGGTGCTGGCTCTAGCCGCCGGGTCACTTACCGTGCGTGAGCTGGATGAGCAGGTAGTTGCCCAGAGGCTGGCACGGGCGCAGCTGGAGTATATCAAGGGCTACCCCTATGACCCCGTTGGGGATAGCTATCCTACCGTGGAGGAACCACCAGGTTATACCATCTCGATGAACGTTGACTCCACGCTCTATGCGGATACCGATATCCAGAAGATAGTGGTCACCGTCGCTCACCATGGTGAGGAGATACTGACCGTCGCCGGCTATAAGGTAAACCGATGATAAGGGGTGAGCAGGGTTTTACCTTAGTTGAATTGCTCATTGCCACGGCAGTCACCGGGCTCATCATCAGCGTGCTGGGTACGGCGGTGTACCAGATTATCACTGTCGCTGAATACGGCAATGCCAGGCTCACTGCCCTGCATGAGCTCCAGAATGTTGCCCATTGGGTCAGCCATGACGGGCAGAGGGCCAGTGCCGCCAGTGGTGGTGGTGGGCTGGTGCTAACCTTACCCGATGGCTCATCCATCACCTACTCCCTGGTGGGCACCGAGCTTCAGCGCACGGCTGATGGCGCAACAATGATGGTGGCGCAGAACATTACCAGTGCTAATTTCTCCGTGGAAAACCGTACCATCACGGTAAATCTCATCTCATCGCCACCGGGGAGAACTGGGGTCAGTGAGCCAGGGAGATATAGGGTTTACCTTCGGCCGGGGGGAGGGGGTGGCTAATGAACAGTGAGCAGGGTCAAGCCCTTCCCCTGGCCTTGATAGCACTGACCGTGGGGGTACTGGTGGTGACCCCCTTCCTGGGGCATGCCGGTAGCGCCCTTATTGGTTCTGCGGTTTATCGCCAGGTGCTTACCGGGCAGTACAGCAGTGATGCCGGTGTGGAGCATGCCCTCTGGCGCCTGACCAATGATGGTCTCGCCGAGGAGCTATCTAATCCGGGGGATAGCATCACCTATCAGCTGGGTGAAGCGGTAAATGGGGTGGCTCCCATCATCACGGTGACCGCCAACCAGACGGGTGGTGGCTCGCCGGGGGAGATTGGTGATAGCATCATTGACACCTTTGATTTTGGTGATTACGGGGGTGAGTCAGCCAAGGTAATCCATATCGGGGGAGATGTCTATGCCGTTGTCTATACCGACGGGGATAATGATGGCTGGTTAAAAACGGTGGAAGTAACTGCTGATGGTGATATTGCCGATGCTGCCCTGGATTCCCTGGAGTTTGATACTGCCAATGGCCGGGAGCCGGATATTGTCCCTATTTCCGGTGATATCTATGCCATTGCCTACCGGGGTCAGGGGGATGATGGCTGGCTGGTGACAGTGGAGATTGCCTCAGATGGGGCCATTACCGATACTGCGGTTGACTCTTTTGAGTTTGATACCAAGAAATGCCTTCATCCGGAGTTAGTCCATGTTTCTGGTGACATCTATGCCATTGCCTATCAGGGCAGTGGTAATGATGGCTGGTTAAAAACGGTGGAGATATCTGCCGGGGGTGAGATTGGTGGTGTAATTGACACCCTGGAGTTTGATACTGCCAATGGCCGGGAGCCGGATATTGTCCCTATTTCCGGTGATATCTATGCCATTGCCTACCGGGGTCAGGGGGATGATGGCTGGCTGGTGACAGTGGAGATAACAGCTAGTGGCATTATTGCCGATGAGGTGGTTGATTCCCTGGAATTTGATAGCCAGCGGGGCTATTACCCTGACATCATCCCTGTTTCCGGTGACGTCTATGCCATTGCCTATACCGGCACCAGCCAGCGGCACGGCATCTTAACCACAGTAGAGATAGTTACTGGCGGGGCAACCAGCGCTACCTATGAGATTGTTTCTGTTGGTGGCGGTGTTATCCGGGCGGTGGTTGAGGTTGATGGTGGTGTGGCTTCCATTCTTTCCTGGCAGATAGACTAAGGGGAACCTGGGGAATTTATGAGACCTGAGGGGGAGCACGGAGTTGTCAAAGCGGGTACTTGTTGGGCTGTTAATCATTGTCTTACTGGGGGCTTACCTGTATTCCGGTATGGATTACCTGAAGCAGCGTGAGCAGCGCAAGGTGCTGGCTTCCCAGGTAGCCGATGTTACCCAAACGCTTGCCCAACTACCGGCACCTCCCCGGGATCTAGGGCAGCGTTTGACCGCTGCCGAGGCAACCCTGGCCGCGCAGCAGGGTGCCTTTCCCGGTCAGGTAAACAGCACCCGGGTCATCAATAGTCTCCTGGAAATGGCTGCCCAGTATCAGCTGAGAGCAATCCCTCTGGTAACCGCCCCGTGGTCAGTGGAGCCGGTTGGCGAGCATAGCTATCCGGTTTTTCGGTTGAATGTAACCATTGAAGGCAGCCTGTCAGGTCTATTAGGTTTTATCGCTAGGCTGGAAGACGGGGAATTTGAGACACTGGTTATTGAGGATATGGCGGTCAGCCGGGTCAGTGACCAGCCGGAGGAATTTGCTTCCCCGGGGACGATACTGGTTGAGGCCAGCCTGGACCTGGCGATATATGCCCGGGCGTTGCCTGCTGATTAAGGGTCTGAGGCTTTGAAAAGAATGTATGTAACACTAAATATCAGTGCCCTCAGTGTGCGGCTGCTCTCGGTGAAGGGTGATCAGGTAACCGGGTGGGGGGAGGCGCCGCTAGGACCGGGATTGGTCCGGGACGGGCTTGTTCTCCAGCCGGGGGCGGTGGGTGAGGTCATTAGGGCTCTGCTGCAATCAGTGAAGATACCCCAAAAGAGGGTTATCTTCAGCTTAGGTGGCTTGTCGTTCACTCACCGTATTCTGAGCTTGCCGCGAATGAAGCCAGCCCTTTTGACCGAGGCTATTCAGCGCAGCGCCAGGAAGGAGCTACCGCTGCCACTGGAGGAATTATACCTTTCCTGGCAGGTTGCCGAGGCGCGACCGGATGAGCTGGACTTTTTTGTGGTGGGTGTCCCCCGAAATCTGGTCGATGCTGCGGTGCAGACTATGGCCGCCGCCGGACTGGAGCCTTACCTCATGGATTTGAAGCCACTGGCGCTGGTAAGGGCGGCGAACCGGGGGGAGGCAATAATAGTTGATTTGGAGCCGGACAGCTTTGATATTGTGGTGGTGGTGGGTGGTATCCCGGCAGTTATGCATACGATCAGCCCCCACGGTGAGGGCGCCACCCTGGAGGACAATATTCAGCGGCTGAACGATGCCTTATCAAAATCATTGAGCTACTATAATCGTGGTCATCCAGAGAGGCCCCTCCCTCAGGACACACCGTTACTGCTCACCGGGGAGCTGGCCACCAGGGCTGACGCGGGGCGGCTTATCCAGGCTGAGATTGAATTCCCCCTTGAGGTGCTGCTGCCGCCATTGCGGTTTCCCGCTGATTTACCGGTCTCATTATATGCGGCAAATATGGGGCTGGCCCTTAAAAAGGTGCCACCGAAGAAAATAGCTGCCAAGGGTAAGACTACCCCACCCCGCGGTATCAACCTCAACCTGCTTTCGGGCATATCCCGCACTCAGGCTCAGCCGGTACATTGGCGTTCCCGGCTACTCTATCTGATTGTGGCCGTCCTCATTGGTCTCATCTTCCCCTGGTATCAGGTGCACCGGCAGGTCAGCGCCGAGGTTGCCTCATTGCAGGCGGAGCTGAGCCGGGCCAGCCATCAGCTTCAACAGAGGCGGCTAAGTCTGGATGAAGTGGCGGAGATTGAGGGGAGAATCAGCAAAGTCGTGGCTGATGCCGAAGCCCTGAGGCAGGAGCATCAATCCCTGCTGGGGAAACGGGGCAGCTTTACCCGTGATTTGAGGTTGGTGACTGCTGCCCTTCCCCCGAACGTAGCCTTCACATCGGTGGAAATTAGTCCCGGCCAGATAGTGGTGGCGGGTGAGGCAGAGAGTCCCTTTGCCGTTATCAGCTACGTAACGGCGCTGGAGGCAGAAGAAGGGTTCACCGAGGTCCGCATTGCTAGGATTGATGAGGGTGGGGGGAATGATATAACCGGAGCGGTAGCCCCTGGCGGCAACCCGGTTTCATTCACTATTGTCATCAATAAACCTGAGGGAGGCAGCTAGACTGTCTCTTCGGTTAACCGGGCATACTTCTCCCTCAGTTTTGGTTTTTCTATCTTGCCGGTGGGATTTCTCGGTACCTGGTCGAAGATAATACGGCGGGGTCGCTTATATCTCGGCAGGTGCTGTTCACAAAAGCTGGTTACCTCTGCCTCAGTGAGAGCGGCCCCGGGCTTGGGGTCAATTACTGCCGCGGCTATCTCCCCCAGCCTTTCATCGGGAATGCCGATTACCGCGGCATCATAGATCTTGGGGTGGCTGTGGAGCACATCCTCTATCTCCACCGGGAAGATGTTCTCCCCGCCGGTAATGATTATATCCTTCTTTCTATCAACGAGGTAGATAAAGCCTTCGCTATCCATCTTGGCCATATCACCGGTATATAGCCAGCCGCCCCTGATGGCTTGTGCCGTCCTTTCCGGGTTTTTATAGTATTCCTTCATCACACCATTTCCCCTGACGATTAACTCGCCAACCTCCCCCCGCTTGACGTCATTGCCCGCCTCATCAACAATGCGGGCTTCCCAGTTGAAGCCAGCCTTGCCGATAGCGCCTACCTTCCTCTCATTTTCAATACCGAGGTGCACACAACCGGGCCCGGTGGACTCACTCAGCCCGTAGTTGGTGTCGTACTGCATATTGGGGAAGTATTCCTTCCACCGTTTCACCAGGCTGGGGGGTACTGGCTGGGCACCAATGTGCATCAGGCGCCAGCAGCTTAGGTCATAATCTTCCAAGTTTAGCTCGCCCCGGTCCAGGGCATCAAGGATATCCTGAGCCCAGGGCACCAGTAGCCAGACGATAGTCCCCCGCTCGTGGTGCACCGCCGCAAAGATATTCTGGGGGCTTATTTCAGTCAGGAGTGTTGCCCGTCCCCCCACAATCAGGCTGCCGAGCCAGTGCATCTTGGCGCCGGTATGGTATAGGGGAGGGAGCAGGATGAAATTATCATCATGTTGCTGGTAGTGATGCCGGTTCTCGGTGATGGCGGCACACTCCATGTTCTTGTGGGTAAGCAGTATCGGCTTGGGGTCACCGGTGGTGCCCGAGGTAAAATAGAGCCCGCAGGCATCCTCGTCATTCAGGGTTACCTCGGGTGGCTCCGCCGGTGATTGGGCCATCACCTCGTCGAGGTTAGCCATTCCCGCCGGCGTCCTCTCGCCGGCGACGATATAGTCTTTTATCATGGGTAGCTCAGGGCGGATGGCGTTTACCCGGTCGATAAATTCTTCACCCAGAATTATTGCCTTGGCTTCGGCAATATCACAGCAGTACTTGATGTCGCCGCTGGTGAAGCGGAAGTTAAGGGGCACCGCCCAGGCCCCGGTTCTGATGATGCCAAAGTAAGCCACCAGCCAATTTATCGCGTTCCTCATCAGGTGGATGACCTTATCCCCTTTGCCCACCCCTCTCTGGATGAGGGCATTGGCCACCCGGTTGGCCTGATCATCAAATGTCCTCCAGTTAATTTCCTTCCTGAGGGCCTGGCTGGGTTTTAGTTCAATCAGGGCGCTATCTTCAGGGTACATCCGGGCATTTCGTGCCAGCATCTCAGCTATGGTCATTGGTTAGCTTACCTCCCCACAAACGTCAGATTAACCGGTTTAATAGGTGGCCATACTGGGCAGAAAGGTGGCAATCTGGGGGAAAGCCATCAGTATCCCCACAGCAATAATCAGTGCTATCAGGAAGGGGAAAATCCCTTTAAAGATTGTTTCCAGGGACACATCCTCAGCAATTCCCTTGATGACGTAAACGTTGATGCCTACCGGGGGTGTGATTACCCCCATCTCGGTTACCAATACTATTATCACACCGAACCATATCGGGTCAAAGCCCAGGGATATGACCATGGGGTAGATGATGGGAATGGTCAGGGTAATCAGGGCGAGGGCATCCATGAAGAAGCCACCGACGAGATACATCAGGACAATAATGCCCATAACTGCCATGGTGGGCAGGGAAAGCCCCCCCACCCATTGGGTTAAGACTAGGGGAATCTTGGTAACCGCAATGAAGTGCCCCAGTATTACCGCTCCGGTAACGATGATGATAATCTCACAGGTCACCCTCAGGGTATCTTTGATGGC
>CAZAYK010000037.1:0-9735 GCA_964489415.1 uncultured Dehalococcoidaceae bacterium
TTTTATTCAGCCTATACCCTCAGTTCAGTCTCAACCAACCTGATAAGCTACCCCCAAGCGGCAATATCGGCAAAACCCGCGGTTAGCCCACTACTTGCTCATCCAGGCATTGGTAAAGAAGCTGATGTAAGGCCCATAGCTGAAAAAGTCATAATCATGGACAGATTTGTCCATGATGATCAGCCTTGCCTCAGGATACAAGGGGATATAAGTAGCCTCCTCATAGAGTATCTTGGCCATCTCCCGAACCATCTTCCTTCGGGCTTCAGCATCCCTCGTCCTCAGGGCTTTTTCCACCATCTGGTCAATTTGGGCAGGCTTGGCCATATCGGCACAATGGCCCGAAGCCTGGGTAAGGAAATTCTTTATCTGGTATAGTGTATCTTCGGTAATACCCATGACGATGTGCGAACAACTGTTCTTCAGGACACCACCGCCGCCAAACCTTATCTGCAAATATGCCGGTCTATCCACAGGATCCAGCTCGACGTCAATGCCGACCTGGGCCAGGTAGCTCTGCACAAGCTGCCACATTTCCGGCCAATGCACCGACAGATAGGTCAGCTTGGTTTTGAACCCGTCAGGGTAGCCGGCTTCAGCCAGCAACTGCCGGGCCTTCTCGGGATCATACTTTCGCGGCTTGATTTCGGGGTTATAGAACGGGCTATCCTCGGTGGTAACCTGATACATGGGGGGAGCGTAGCCCTCCCCTAGCTCGTTGATGGCATCTTTGTCAATGGCATACTCCACTGCCATCCGCACCTTCTTGTTGGCCCAGGGAGAGTCAGGGTTCACGCTATCACCAAAGAGCCCTACCGCCACTGCCGGCTCCCAGACGAGGTTATACCCCTCTTCCACCAGCTTACTCACATGTTCCTTGGACACGTTTATGATGCCGTTCGCTTCTCCCGCCTTCAGGGAGGCAATGCGGGTCATCGGGTCCTTGATCATCAAAAATTCAACCCCATCGAGGTAGGGCCGCCCCTCCTGCCAGTAGTCATCAAACCGCACATATTTCAGTGAGACATTCCGCTCATGGCTGGCAAACTTAAAGGGTCCCGTGCCCACCGGATGGGTCTTCGCCCATTCGACACCGTTCTTTTCAATTGCTGCTGGCGAGACCATATAGGTCTCGATCCCCAACTCATACATGGTCAGGGCATCAAACTCAGAACAATTGAGCCGTATGGTGTAGTCATCAATAACATCCACCGACGTTAGCTTGCTCAGCACCTGTCCTGGTTTCCCTATCCACATGTCTAGGTTGTATTTGGCTGCCTGGGCATTGAAATCGGTTCCATCATGGAACTTGACACCCTTCCTGAGGTGGATGATGTAAGACTTCCCGTCGGGGGCCAGTTCCCAGCTAGTGGCCAGATGGGGTTGAGGAACACCACCCTCACCTATTTTGACCAGGGTCTCCAGAGCCTGGCAAGCAAGCTCTTGGTCAGCGCCGCGTATCTCCGGGGGATACCCAAAAATCCGGGCCGGCTTATCATAAACTACCCTGAGGATACCGCCATATTTCTCCACCTCCGGGGCGGGTGGTGCCGGGGGTGGGGCGGGCACCGGGGTCGGCTGGGGTGGTGGTGCCGGGGCCGGCGCCGGGGCTGGTGCTGGCGCCGGTGCGGGGGCCGGGGCTGGTGCTGGAGACGGCGCAGGGGCGGCACAGGCACTCAACACCAGAGCACCCACCACTGATACCATCAGCAGTATTAGCCATGTTCTTTTCACTTTCGCTCCTCCTTCCTCTCGATAGAGTAGCTGGCTAAATCGTTAACTCACCTGTTACATCCTCACCTCCTCTCAAACTTATCAAATTTTATAAATTTTATTCAGCCTATACCCTCAGTTCAGTCTCAACCAACCTGATAAGCTACCCCCGAACAGCAATATCGGGCTGAATGTCAAGCCAATGGCAGTTAGCTCCCCCTTACCATAGCATAACCATATCACCACCACAATCAGGTGAAGACCTGATTTTCCGGTAGTATCAATACCTTAGTCAGCATTGCCCCCTACCTTCCCGGCCACAGTGGTCTGCGGGTTATCAGCTTATACAGGATAACCACCACGATACCCAGAACAAAACCACCGACATGGGCCCAGTAGGCAACGCCACCGGTCTGTGCTGAAGGGCCCAGGGAACCCACACCACTTATGAACTGGAGCAAGAACCACAAACCAAGGAGGTAGAGGGCAGGTATCCGAACAAAGGTGATAAACAAGAAGACAACCACGGTCCGCACCCGACTGTAGGGAAAGAGCAGCAGATAAGCCCCCAAAACACCGGCAATAGCCCCGCTGGCACCGATAGTCGGGACTTGGGCTAGGGGATTAGCAACAATCTGCAGCCAAATGGCAGCAACCCCGGCAGCTAAGTAAAAGAGCAAATACCGGAAGTGCCCAAAGCGGTCTTCTATATTATCGCCAAATACCCATAAGAAGAGCATATTGGTGGCAAAGTGCATCCAGTCCCCGTGAAGGAACATTGAGGTAAACATAGTAGCCCAGTTGGGAATGGGGGAGCCAATATCCAAGACACCAGCCGGGGTCAGCAGCGAATCATAGCTTATCCCCTGACTCAGCTCGGCAGGGATGAGGCCAAACTGATAGAAGAAAATGAGGCGGCCCAGCTCCCCAATTACCAACTCATAAAGGAAAACAGCGGCACACAGACCGATCAATGCCCAGTTGACGATGGGACGACTACGGGTGATAAGGTCACTATCCGAAATGGGAAACACTGTTTATCCTGCCCCTGCTAGATAAGTGCCCAGTGGCTTTTGCCTATTATAGCCCTTGGCCATCCACCGGGTAAAGCCAGGCCCCAATTTTAGCCAATATCACCCGTTGCCGGGGCTCCCCGCCCACAGGGATAACCTTTTTCTAGGATATGGTGCAGTGGACTTGCAAATTGCATGCATCTAATGTATATTGATAACCAAACTTGTTAACAGCTATTAACCCGGCATCAACCCATCTGCTGGCCAAGCATAGAAAAAGGAGGTGCCCAAGGAGACAAAGCATCATTAAAAAATCGCCATCAAGACCGAGACCATAAGGCAAAAAGGAGGAATAAAGGTGAGCCGAAAATTCCCATCGTTATTAATTAGCCTCTTACTGGTCACCGCAGTGATGGTCGTGATTTTTGGCTGTGCTCAACCAGCCCCCACCCCAGCCCCGGCGCCACCACCAGCCCCATCACCGGCACCAGCCCCGGCACCACCGGCCCCCGCCGAGCCGATAAAACTAAGGTGGGTTCTCCCCGTGCCACCAATGTCAATATACAACAAGGGCATGCTGATACCCTGGTCAGAGATGATCAAGGAACGCACTGCTGCCATCGGCAAGCCGGTGGAGCTGGTATTCTTCTATGGCGAGTCTCTGGTCAAAGCCGGTGAAGAACTTAACGCGCTAAATGCTGGTGTTATGGACGGGTGCAGTATGATGCGGGTGGATTACTTCGAGGCTGGCGGTGGCGTGGCTGCAGTGATGCAGCTACCGTTGCTTTTTAAAGACACCATGGCTGCTGCCAGGACCGGCATGGAGATGTATGACAAATACCCTGAATTTCAGGACTTCTATTCCGATGTAAAGCTGATGTGGTTCCAGCCTACCGCGCCGGCCAACGTCATCTCAGCAACGAAAAAGCAGATTAAGACGCTGGAAGACTTTAAAGGGTTGAGGACCTGGGCTGAAGGCAAATATGGAGTCGCTCAAACAGAGGCGTTTGGGGCGGTCGCCATCGATGTCCCGATTACTGATGTGTACATTTCCCTAGAGCGGGGAGGGCTGGACTACATAACCAAAGACTGGGAAGCCCACATGGCATTTAAGTGGTTTGAGGTAACCAAGTACCGCACCGAGATACCGCGCGGTTTCCAGTCGGGCTTCCTGGTATCGGCAATGAACTGGGACTCCTGGAATAGGCTACCTCCCGATGTCCAGAAGATATTTGACGAACTCAACGGCCGGTTTATGACCGAATTTACCGCCAAGAACTTCGATAAGGCCACTGCCGAGCTCCGGGGGGTCATCACCGGGATGGACAAAGAGAAGGGTTACCCGCCCGTCTATGAGCTCCCCGAAGATGAGTTCCAGAGATGGGTTGAGGCAGTTCAACCAGTGTATGACCTCTGGATAAAAGACAAAGAAGCCCAGGGCTTGCCCGCCCAGGCTGTCTTTGATGATGTTCAGCAACTGGCGGATAAATACTCACAGTAAGCTTGGTTTAATAAAAGAGGCCACAATATCCATTAAGGAGGTGCCGTGTAATAAAGAAACAACCTTACAAGAATAATAGCACTGTCAGAAACGGAGGAACGTAATGAGCAGGAAAATGAGGCCACTGTTGATTTGCTGCTTGCTGATTACAGCACTAGTGACAGCAATCTTTGGCTGTGCTCAACCAGCCCCCACCCCAGCCCCGGCGCCACCACCAGCCCCATCACCGGCACCAGCCCCGGCACCACCGGCCCCCGCCGAGCCGATAAAACTAAGGTGGGTTCTCCCCGTGCCACCAATGTCAATATACAACAAGGGCATGCTGATACCCTGGTCAGAGATGATCAAGGAACGCACTGCCGCCATCGGCAAGCCGGTGGAGATTACCTTTTTCTACGGTGAGTCCCTGACCAAATTTGGTGAAGAAATCCCTGCACTAAAAGCCGGCATAATGGACGGTGCGAGCAACATGAATGTCAACCACTTCACCGGTACCGGCGGCATAGCCGGGGTAATGGACCTGCCCTTCCTGTTTAGCACTACCATGGCTTCCGCCCAGACGGCTCTGGATATTTGGGAGAAATATCCCGAATTCAGGGACTATTACTCCGGGGTGAAGATGATGTGGTTCCAGCCCACCGGACCAGGCCATGCCATTTCTGGAACAAAAAAGCAGATTAAGACCCTGGAAGACTTCCAGGGGCTAAGAACATTTGCCATGGGTAAATACGATACCGCTCTTACTAAAGCCCTGGGCGCCGTCCCGGTAGATACACCAATTATTGATGTCTACATCTCACTGGAAAGGGGTGGGCTGGATTTTGTCATCAAAAACTGGGAAGCCTACATGGCGTTTAAGTGGTTTGAGGTAACCAAGTACCGCACCGAAATACCCCGAGGTACCACGTGTGGTTTCCTGGTATCGGTGATGAACTGGGATTCCTGGAATAGGCTGCCTCCCGATGTCCAGAAGATATTTGATGAGCTCAACGGCCGGTTTATGACCGAATTCTCTGCCAAAGCCGTGGACGATGCTGATAGAGCTATTCGCGAGGTCATCACCGGGATGGACAAAGAGAAGGGCAACCCGCCCGTCTATGAGCTCCCCGACGAAGAGTTCCAGAGATGGGTTGAGGCAGCCCAGCAAGTTTACGACACATGGATAGCAGATAGGGAAGCTGAGGGATTATCGGTTAGAGATATTGTTGAAGATGTGCGTCAGCTGGGTGACAAATACTCGCAGTAAGCTTTAGTTAACAACCCGTCTGTTTTCACCTCACCGGTGGGTTTCGAGTGCGGGGGCTACACCCCCGCACTCCCCCCAGCTTCTTGGCTAGGCCATCCTGAGAACCTAATCAAGGTGTTGAGCATCAATTGATAACCTGCGCAAGGAAGGGTTGAATCTATGCGGTTAGCAAAATTGACTAGTTCTATAGAGAAGGGGATATCTCCCTTCATCACGGTAGTCGGTCGAATTGGGGCCGCCTTTATCGCCTTTATTATGCTGCTGACCGTCGTTGACATCATTGGGAGGCGTGCCTTCAGCCATCCCATAGGGGGTGCCTTTGAACTCAGCGAGCTTATGCTGGTCATCGTTGCCTTTGGCAGCATGGCCTACTGTGAGTTGATCCGAGGTCATGTCACTATTGACCTGGTGGTTTCCCGGTTTCGGCAAAGAACCCAATCCATCATTAACAGCCTCATGTACCTTGGCTTTTTAATAATATCCAGCCTGATAGCCTGGCAACTTTTTGTCTACGCTACCAGGGAAATTGGGGGGCAGGTAACGGCGGTATTGCAGGTACCCATATACCCATTTGTTTATATAGCCGCTTTGGGCAGTGTGTTATTGAGTCTGGTTATTCTGGTGCATCTCGTTGACTTCATAGCTGGAGCCGTGAAGAGATGAGTGTAGAGTCTATCGGTGTTATTGGCTTATTGCTCATGCTGGCCCTGATGTTCCTGCGCATGCCCCTGGGAGCAGCAATGGGGCTGGTGGGCTTTGTCGGTTTCTGGTATGTGGTTGGGCTGGAACCGGGGCTTACCTTACTGAGCACCATTGCTTATTCAATGTCAAGCAAATACCTGCTAACTGCCATCCCACTATTTACCCTTATGGGCATTTTGGCCGGCAATGCCGGATTAAGCGCCGATGCCTACGAAACCATTAACAAATGGATTGGACACCTGCGCGGCGGATTAGCCATGGCCACCATGGGAGCCTGCGCTGGTTTTGCCGCGGTCTGCGGCAGCTCGGTAGCCACCGCAGCCACCATGTGCACGGTAGCCTTCCCTCAAATGCGGAAGTACCGATACTCCGACCAACTATCTCTGGGGGCTATCTCTTCGGGAGGACAGCTGGGCATAATGATCCCGCCCAGCATGGCATTTATCCTTTACGGCTTTTTTACCCAAGAATCCATCGGTGCCCTCTTCATAGCCGGCATTTTCCCCGGAATCCTCATCACACTACTATTTATTGCCGCTATTGCCATTATCTGCTGGCGTAATCCCGGGGCGGCTCCGCCAGGACCTAAAACCAGCTGGAAGGAACGGTTGGTAGCCCTCTACCGCATCTGGGGAATAATTGCCCTTTTTATTTTGGTCATGGGGGGTATGTACACCGGGTTTTTCACCCCCTCCGAGGCCGGTGCCGTTGGTGCCTTCGGGGCGCTAATCTTGGGGTTAGCCAAAAGGCGCATAAACTGGGCCAACTTCACCGGCTCGCTTATCGAGACGGGACGAATTGCCGGCATGATTTTCCTGCTCGTCATCGGCTCGACGATCTTTAGCTCCTTCATGGCGGTAACCGAGATCCCCTTTGCCCTAGCCAATCTCATCAGCGAACTCCCCGTGCCCCCGGTTTTGATTATGGTGGGGCTGCTGGTAATGTATATCATTGCTGGTTTCTTTATGGATATCATCGCCGTCATGGTGCTTACCGTGCCCATCATCCACCCGGCGCTGTTAGCCCTCGGCATTGACCCCATATGGTTTGGGGTGCTGGTGGTGCTGACGATAATGATGGGAGGCATTACTCCGCCGGTGGGTATCGTGGTTTATGCCGTCGCCGGAATGGTAAAAGATGTCCCCATGTTCACCATCTTCCGGGGGATATGGCCCTTCCTCTACGCCATGCTGATTGCCATGGCTCTCCTAGTAGCCTTCCCCCAGATCTCACTCTGGTTGCCTCATATGATGATTGGGGGTTGAAGATGGTTTCAGTAGTGACTAATATCTTAGTGAAAGGAGGCTATAACGATGGCAACGGAAAATGCCTGGGAAACTGATGTCTTGGTTATCGGTGGAGGTATGGCCGGCCTCTTCGCGGCGATTAAAGCCCGGGAGGCGGGGGCAAATGTCACCCTGGTGGATAAGGGTTATGCTGGCAAGGCTGGCTCATCTCCGTATGCCTTCTTCTTCGGCGTCTTTAATCCGGCATGGGGGCACAATCTGGATAACTGGATGAACCACGTTAACACCATCGGTGAGTATGTTAACCACCGGGAATGGACCGAAATTCTCTTCAGGGATTCCTATGAGAGGTATCAAGACCTCCTTTCCTGGGGGGTGGAGTTTGACAGGGACGAAACCGGGGAAGTTAAAATAAGCCGCTTTCCACCAATAGATACCGAGAGTGTTCTCCTCAAGAAAAGGGTATTCGGGCAGGTCATTAGAAAGCAGGCAGTAAAGAGGGGGGTCAAGATCCTAGACAGGGTCATGGTCACTGACCTGCTTAAGCAGGATGGCAGGATTGTGGGTGCCATGGGTATGGCGGTGGATAGCTATGACCTGTATATCTTCACGGCGAAGGCAACCGTCATGTGCTCGGGATGCGCCAGCTTTAAGCCCCACGGATGGCCCGTCTCTGAGATGACCGCCGACGGCGAAGCCATGGCTTACCGGGCTGGTGCGGAAATAGGCGGCAAGGAATTTAATGAGATAAAAAGCACCAATGCTGATTATCCGGCGGTGACCATGGGGATGAGTCTCTGGCTCGCCGAGGAAGGGCGAGAAGGGGCACCCCCGGTGGTGGATACTGGCCCACCCCAGGTGCAGCTAATCAAGTGCATTAATGCTGAAGGCAAAGAGGTGCCGGGGCTGGTTGGGTCGAATTTCATGGAGCTGGAGTTTGAAGCCCATGCCGGGCGGGCACCACTGTATAGTGCTGTTGGAGCCGAAGGCAAAAACCGCCGCACGGGAGGGGCTGCTGCCGGATTGTCCGTGCACACCTGTGAAGGCATCTGGCCGATTAACACTCAAGGCGCCTCAAGCCTCCCTGGTCTCTACGCCGCCGGTGACTCCTGCGCCAGCATGATGTGCGGTGCCGTTTACCCCGGTGTTGGCTACGGCATTGCTGGTGCCGCCGTTACCGGTGCCCGAGCCGGAGTAGCCGCTGCCGAATATGCCCGGCAGGCCGCCAAACCGGAAGCAGACAAGGAGCAGATAGACAGGCTACGGAAGGCAATCCTGGCCCCGACGGAACGCAAGGGGGGCTTCAGCCCCCGGTGGGTAACCCAGGTACTGCAGAACACCATGGTACCCTATTTCATTCTGTACGTTAAGCACGGGGCAAGGTTACAGGCAGCACTGACCATCGTCGAGTTTATGAGAGACCACCTCGTCCCCAAGCTGTTTGCCCGGGACCCTCACGAGCTGCGCCTGGCTCACGAAACGAAAAACATGGTGTATAATGCCGAAGCCAAGCTGAGGGCTTCCCTGTTCCGAACGGAGAGCCGCGGCACCCACTACCGCGAGGACTACCCCCGCCGCGATGACCCCAACTGGCTAGCCTGGGTGCTGCTCAAAGAGGAAAATGGTCAGATGAAGGCTGTTAAGAAACCGGTCCCCAAAGAATGGTGGCCGGACCTGACCAAGCCCTATAAAGAGAGATACCCCAATAGGTTCCCCGGGGAATAAGGCACCGCGTCACTGCGGGTAACGCGCTAGTGGAGGTAATTACCATGTCCATTGAACGAATTGACCCTGAGCTATGCAACGGCTGTGGGATATGCGTTAATAGTTGTCCCATGGATGTTATCCGGATGGATAAGAAAAGCAAGAAGGCCATAATCCAGTATCCTGAGGACTGTATGCTATGTGGCTGGTGCGTGGTTGATTGCCCCCAAAATGCAATATATGTCTCACCAGAGAAACGGGCACCCCTCATCGTAAGCTGGGGATAGCCAAATAAGAGCCGTATCAGCAAGCTCCTTCACTGGAGGGCATCATCTTCCCCTCGCCTCTCCAAGATGGGTAATTCCCGGAAGGGCAGCTCTAGGCTCCTCATCAGGGCCACCGCGTTGCGCGGCGCATACCCCCGCCAGTGATTGTTAAAGAAGGCAAAGGTCAGCCCGGTTTCTTCCGCAGCCACCCTTACCTTACTGGCTAATTCGTCTATCTCCCCCGGGGAATATAAATATTTATATCTCGTCTCACTATCTCCTGCCCACCACATTTCGGCATTCCTGCCGTGAAAGCGGAAATAAGCCATGTCCGAAGTCAGCG
>CAZAYK010000038.1:0-9537 GCA_964489415.1 uncultured Dehalococcoidaceae bacterium
ATTCGGGTCTAAATCACCGAGGAAGGAGAACGGCCCCTTGTAGACTATTGCCTCCCCTTCTGCCTTACCTGCGCTTACGGTGTGAGCTTTTATTTCCATTTTGGCATCTCTCCTTTCCATTTTCCGGTGATGGCGGCGTTGATGCATTCCTCGTCGGTCCCGAAGAAGACCTTGACGCCGCTGACGTAGGCCAGGTAGTGGGCGCTTCTGGCGGAGTTGGTGGCCGCGCTCTTGGCCTGCTTATCGCCGGCGATGTCAGGGCGGGTAAAGGGGTTGTTTATGGACGGGCAGACGCAGGAAAAGTGCCCGCCGGCTTTTTCGATGATATCGGCGTAGCCCTGCCTTCTGGCCAGAGCCTCGACCGGTGCCGAGGCCCCGATGAGCAGCGAAGTCTTAATCTTTTTGCCCTCTATCAGGGTGGCCACCTTGCCTATTTCATCGATGGTGGCGTGGGGGCAGCCGAAAGCGACGTGCTCCACGATATCGTTGTCCCAGACGTTCAGCCTCTCCCAGGTTTTGGTCATATCCTGTTTGCTCACCTTTATTACGTTCTCGGGCTTCTTTTTACCCATAGCTGCCTCCAGGGTGGGGGCCTCGGGGGTGGTGCCGACTATATGGGCCAGCGTCACCGCGCCGGAGGTGGGCATGGACACCACCAGCGCCCGCGTATAATCAAAGGGGAGGTTGTGCGGCAGGCCATCGACGGCCACCGGCTTGAAGCCGGGTATCTGGTCGCCGATGAAGTAGCCCAGACAGTGGTAATGGGCAATACCCCAGTCGCTCACATCCAGGCCGCTGGCATCCACCAGGTGATTGGCAAGTCTATTCTCGGGCAGCAGCAGCCCCATCAAGGGGGTTCGGCCGCAGATTGCCGCCGCCAGGGAAAAGCAGATGCCCATCCTATCCACTCTTGCCCCGAACAGGCTGTTATTGGTGACCTGCATGCAGCTGCCGCCCATGGAGACGATATCACCCTTGCGCGGCATGATGCCGATGAGATACTCGGCACAGGTCTCGGTGCGCAGCCAGCCCAGCTCCAGGTATTTCTTGAGTTTCCTCTCGTGCTCGCCCCTCCAGTTCTTGGCCAGGGGCAGCCCCCATTGCTCCCATTTTTCCGGGCTGAAGGAGGGATGGGTGGTAACCCTGTTTTTGGTTCTGGGCACCCCTTCGGTCATGAGGTCCCAGAAGCCCTCCGGGGTAAAGTCATAGCTGATGTGGGCATAGGCGGTTTCAACCAGCCTTTCGGCATCATGAGCCTCGCCCAGCTTTATCAGCAGGTCTATGGCTCTTTTTGCCCCGGGACCAAGTTCTCCAGCCTGCATCCTTTGTTCTTCATCAGTGAGGAACATTACGCCTCCTTTCTTCAGGTGAGATAGTGTCAAGCGACCCCGGGGGGATTCGAACCCCCGCTCTCCACCGTGACAGGGTGGCATGTTAGTCCGCTACACCACGGGGCCATGGCGACTATCCAGGTGGGGGGCAGTCCTTTTGCCTAATCAAGTCTATCAGGAGTAAGACATCGTGTCAAGGTAACCGGCCTATCTATCCACTAGGCATGATGGTGAGACGCAGTATTGTTTGCCTTTTATGTTTTGTGGTATAATGGCATGAAATTTAGTGGGAACGTTGAATGGCAGCAAAACGGAAGGCAGTAATAAAAAAGGAAGAAGATAAGCCGGTACGTGATTACGAACTGGTGTTTATTGTCAATCCTGAGGTTGCTGAGGAATCTCTGGAGAATACAATTAATAGTGTTAGCCAGTTCATTACCGGGCGGGGTGGGACCGTCTCCGATGTGCAGCGGTGGGGTAAGCGGCGGCTGGCTTATCCGGTGAAGCGCTTTGTGGAGGGCACCTACGTGCTGACCCGGTTTAAGATGAGCCCCCAATGGAGCCGGGAACTGGAAGCCAATCTTCACATTTCGGAGAATATTCTGCGGCATCTATTGGTAAGATTAGATTAATTAATCTAGCTCCCGAGGTTTATGTGGAGGTGGGAAAATGCCGAGCTTAAATAAGGTGACTGTTATCGGGAATGTTGGGAGCGAGCCCGAAATG
The DNA here is from genome assembly GCA_964489415.1 of uncultured Dehalococcoidaceae bacterium. Classification (GTDB taxonomy): domain Bacteria; phylum Chloroflexota; class Dehalococcoidia; order Dehalococcoidales; family RBG-16-60-22; genus CAZAYK01. The sequence continues at coordinate 2,058 of CAZAYK010000038.1, forward strand.
CGCTTCACCCCTAATGGCCGGCCGGTAACTTCTTTCTCGGTGGCGACCAACTGGGTATATACCACTCCCGAAGGTGAGCGTAAGCAGGAGACGGAATGGTTTAATATTGTCGCTTGGAACCGGCTGGCGGAACAGTGCAATCAGTTTCTGGCTAAGGGGCGGCTGGTCTATGCTGAGGGGAGACTACATACCCGTAGCTGGGAAGGTCAGGATGGCCAGCAGCATTCTCGGATTGAAGTGATCGCCAATCGGGTCATCTTCTTGGATCGGCGGGCGTCAGGCACCCTGGCCGAGGACAAGCCCGAGGATAGTGGTGTGGCTGATTTGGAGCCAGATGACATCCCGTTCTAGTTCTCTAATTTAGCGTGGTGACCAATTATTGAGGGTGACATGGTACAGGCAAAAGAAGCGAAAAGCAGAAAAGCGAGCAGGCCAAGATATATACCCAAGCGTAAGGTTTGCCTCTTTTGTCGGGATAATATTGGGGAAATAGACTACAAGAATCCCGAGCAACTACGAGCCTACATATCGGATAGAGGCAAGATCGAGCCTCGTCGTCGTACGGGCACTTGTGCCAAACACCAGCGCCTCCTGGCAGTAGCCATTAAGAGGGCCCGGCACCTGGCTCTGTTGCCGTATGTGCCCGAACATATGCGTAAGACGGGAGACGTTGGGTTACACGAATAAGTTTGATGGTATGAGCATCTTTCCCCTATCTTATTCCACTTAGCGGAGAAGTTTTAGCAGGGGGTTGCAGTGCCCAAAAGAACTTATCAGCCGAAGACCATCCCCCGGAAGCGTGAGCATGGCTTTCGGGCGAGAATGCGTACCCGGGGGGGGCGCGCCGTCCTCAAGGCAAGGCGGCTAAAAGGTCGCTGGCGATTAACCGTGGTGTGAGGCTGGTGGGGGTTAATGGTGGTAGCCGTGAGGGGAGAGCAATACCTTACCAAGACCAAGCAGTATGGGTTGGTTTACACTAAGGGTAGCTCATGGGCAAGTAATTTGGTGGTGGTCAAGGCACTACCCAATGGGCTTAGCTTCTCCCGGTATGGCTTGGCGGTAGGCCGGCGGCTGGGTAAAGCGGTGGTGAGGAATCGGGTGAAGCGCTTGCTTCGGGAGATAATGAGGCAAACGCCACTACAACCGGGATGGGATATGGTGATAATCGCTCGCCCTCCGGCAGCGGCGGCTAGTTATCGTGGTCTGGAAGAATCGGTCCGGGGTTTGTTGTTACGTGCTGGATTATTAGCGGGGGAGCATGAAGAGGTTAGCCCTAGAATTGATTAGGCTTTATCAGAGAACAATATCGCGGGTGATGCCACCAAGCTGCCGCTTTGTCCCCAGTTGCTCCCAATATACCTATGAAGCTATCGTCAAGTTTGGTCTGCTGCGGGGGGTATGGCTGGGGATAAGGCGGTTGGCCCGTTGTCATCCCTTGCATCCGGGGGGTTATGACCCGGTGCCGTAATGCCCGCGGTATGGTTGAGTATCATGCCTTGTTTAGCAGTTCTCTTACTGAAGAGGAGGTATGGGGAGTAGGTGCCTTTCCCACTAAGTAAGCGGCCCATCGGTAAAATATTGAGCTTGGTGGTGGTGCTGGTGGTCATCGGTCTGGTCAGCCTGGGGTGTGTTAAGGGTTTGCGTCCCATTGGCTGGTCCGGGGGCGCAGTATCCGGTGATACCCTGTTTATTGGTTCTAAAGAGGGCCGGCTGGTGGCGGTTAATGTCGTTGATGAGAGTCGGCGATGGTCAGCGCCGCTGAAGGCATCGTCGGGGGCGGGTGGCTTTGGCTGCCTGCCGGCGGCTGGCGGGGGTTGTGGGGCCGCCGCGGCTGGGGTGGCTATCTACGGGACTCCGGCAGTAGCCGGGGACCTGGTCTACGTTGGTGGCTACAATGGCAAGGTTTATGCCTATAATTCGGCTTCCCTGGAGGTGAGGTGGGTTTACCCCCGGGAAGATAGTCTGGAACCCATTGTGGGCGGACTGGTGGTGGCTGGGGATAAGGTCTTTTTTGGTGATTCCAGTGGCAAGGTCTATGCCCTGGATGCGGCTACCGGTGATAAGCAGTGGGAATTTGAGACCCAGGACAAGGTCTGGTCAACGCCAGCGGTTGCTGGGGGTACCTTGTTTATTGGCTCCTTTGACGGTAAACTCTATGCCTTAAGCGTGGCTGATGGCAGCCTGAGGTGGGAGTTTGCCACCGAGGGGGCAATTGCCGCACCCCCGCTGGTTAGGGGCAGTACCGTGTATATCGGTTCTTTTGACCGTAATCTATATGCTCTCGATGCCAGTAGTGGCCGGCTGAAGTGGAAATTCCTGGGGGGAAACTGGTTCTGGGCAAGGCCGGTGGCTTATGGTGATACGGTCTATGCTGGCTGTCTTGACGGCAAGGTCTATGCCCTGCATGCCGATAGTGGGGATAAGGTAGCCGAGTTTGACCTGGGCAGCCCGGTCTCCTCATCACCGGTAATAGCTGATGGTGCCATCATCTTTGCCGCCAGGAAGGGCTTAATCTATAAGCTGGATGCGGCAACTAACCAGATGGAACTGCTGGCGGACATTAAGGCTGAGGTCTTCGGGCCGCTTGCTGAGTATAAGGGGATTGTTTATATTCATACCCAGGACCTAACCCTGCATCGGGTTAATGTTGATACCGGGGCGAGGTTGATGCCTATCTCGCTGAAGAGCAAGGATTGAGGTAAGTTCTGGTGAACCTGTGGGAATTGATTATTCAGCAGCCGGTGATCAATCTCCTCATCGTGCTGTCTCACTATCTGGCGGATAGCTTTGGGCTGGCGATTATCGCCCTGACCATCATTGTTAACCTGTTAATCTTCCCGCTGACCCTGAAGCAGATGCGGGCTTCCCGGGCGATGCAGGAGCTGCAGCCCAAGATCGCTGAGCTGCAGAAGAAGTATGCCCGGGATCGGCAGCGGCTGGCTCAGGAGCAGATGCGGCTATATAAGGAATCGGGCATGAGCCCCACCGGTTGCCTGCTGCCCATGCTAATTCAGATGCCCGTCTGGATAGCCCTCTATCAGTCAGTGATGCTGTGTCTGGCGGTGGCTCCTGAGGGGTTACTTAACCTGTCCCGGTATCTCTATCCCTGGCCGGTGGTGTATTCCCTGCTGCCGCTGGCTAATGATTTCCTGTGGTTAAACCTGGCCAAGCCGGATATGTTCTTGGCTATCCTGGTCGGGGTTACTATGTGGCTGCAGCAGAAGATGGCCACGCCCACCGCAGTTGACCCCCGACAGGCAGCCCAGAATCAGATGATGACATGGATGATGCCGCTGATGTTTACCCTGCTGGCGATGTCATTCCCCAGCGGTCTGGCGCTATTCTGGGTGACATCAAGCATCATCAGAATCATTGGGCAGTATTATGTTACTGGCTGGGGGGGCCTGGCCAGGAAGCCGTCTGGGGAGGATAGGCCGTCTGCCAGGCTTGCTCCCAAAGCTGGGGTGAAATCTCCGGCCGAGGCGGATATTGTGGTCACCAGTGAGGAGCCGGGAAAGGGTGGCCAGGGTGTGGGATATCTGCCCAAGCCGAGCAAGATGAGATATCAACCGGGCCGGGACAGGGCTCGCCGGCATCGGAAGAAGTAAGCCATGTTTTGCTCTGGGTAAAGTGGAGTGAGTTAAGCAATGGTAATGGAGATGCCCGAAGCGCAGGCGAGGATTGCTGAAGAGGCCGAGAAGGTACTGCAGACCCTGCTCGACCTTCTGGAAATACCGGCTTCAATCACCGTTTCCGGTGGCTTTCCCGTGGCGGGTTTGGCGGGGGCCGAGGATTGCATTACCCTTGACATCAGCGGTGAAGACCTGGGTATTTTGATTGGGCGGCGGGGTCAGACCCTGGCCACCTTGCAATACGTTGTCCGGCTGATCACCTATCATAAGACGCAGGCCACGCTGCCCATCGTCATTGATGTTGAGGGATATAAGCGGCGGCGTTGTGAGGCACTGCGGGCGTTGGCGTGGCGGATGGCGGAACAGGTAAGCACGCGGAAGGTGCCCTTTACCCTGGAACCAATGCCCGCCTTTGAGAGACGGATCATCCACCTTGCCCTGGCTGACCATCCCCAGGTGACTACCGAGAGCACCGGGGTTGGTGATGCCCGCAAGGTGGTTATTCTGCCCAGGAAGTAGATTGATTTAATGCCCCGATTGTGCTAACCTGTTAGCGGTAAAGGCGATGACGGAGACGAGTAAGGGAGGCAAGGGACACCCAGCGAGTCTGGTATGGTGAGAGCAGATGTGTCCACCCCCTGAAAATCCCTCCCGAGCTGCCAACCGAACGGCGGGAAGGGTTCTCCTGCCTAGTAGACTTGGCCGGTTTCGTCAGCCGTTATCTTAAGACGAGGGCATAATGATGTGCCCTGAAGGAGTGCCCCTACCTGAGGGTGGGGGAAGTAGGGTGGTACCGCGGGAATGATAAGTCTCGTCCCTATGGACGGGGCTTTTATTATATCTGGGGGCTTAAGATTATGTTTCAACCAGTGAGCAGCCGGGTGAATTTTCCTCAGCTTGAGGAGAAGATACTCGGCTGGTGGAAGCGGAACAATATCTTTGAGCGGAGTGTGGAATCTCGCCGGGGTGGCCCCCGCTTTGTGCTGTATGAAGGGCCACCAACCGCCAATGGCAGCCCGGGGATTCACCATGTGCTGGCTCGCGTTTTCAAGGATGTTATCCCGCGGTATAAGGTGATGAAGGGCTATTATGCGCCCCGCATCGCCGGCTGGGATACCCACGGTCTGCCCGTGGAGCTGGAGGTGGAACGGGAGCTGGGCTTTTCCGGCAAGGTGCAGATTGAGCGTTATGGTATTGATAAATTTAATGCCCGCTGCCGGGAGAGCGTCTTGCGCTATCTCAAGGAGTGGGAGGCGATGACGGAGCGCATTGGCTTCTGGATTGACCTGGCGCACCCCTATATCACCATGACCAACGATTATATTGAGAGCGTGTGGTGGGCGATAAAGCAGATGTGGGATAAGGGGCTAATCTACCAGGGTTATAGGGTTACCCCGCACTGCCCCCGCTGCGGCACTTCGCTTAGCTCACACGAGGTTGCCCTGGGCTATCAGGATAATACTGAAGACCCGTCGGTTTATATCAAGTTTCGGCTGGTTACCGGTTTGGCCGGTGTGCCTGGGGATAAGCCCGCTTACCTTCTGGCATGGACAACCACCCCCTGGACATTACCCGGCAACACAGCGCTGGCGGTGGCGGCTGATGCTGAGTATGCCGTGGTGGATATGGGCGGGGAATATGTGGTCATGGCGTCATCGCTACTGGCCACGGTGGGGCTTGATGAGTATCCGGTGGTAGCCAGGCTATCGGGTAGTGACCTTGTTGGCTTGAGATATGAGCCGCTGTTTAATCCTCATCACTTTGGCATCGAGCGCCGCCAGTTTCACCAGGCGGAACTCAGCTTGCAGGAGCCGGAGGAACCGCTGACCTACCGGGTAATTGCCGCTGATTTCGTGTCACTGGAGGATGGCACCGGCATTGTTCATATGGCACCGGCCTATGGCGAGGTGGACTATGAGGCGGGTAAGGAGCAGGGTCTGGACTTCGTGCACGTGGTTGACTTGCAGGGCAGGATGATGGGCAGCTACCCATTTGCCGGCAAGTTCGTCAAGGAGGCTGACCCGCTGATTCTGGCTGATTTGGAGAAGCGGGGGCTTCTCTTTCGTTCCGAGACGATTCGCCACACCTATCCCTTCTGCTGGCGCTGTGAATCACCGCTGCTCTACTACGCCAAGCAGACCTGGTATATCCAGACCACGGCGGTAAAGGATAGCCTTATTGCCGGCAATAGTGAGATAAACTGGTACCCGGAGCATATCAAGTACGGGCGCTTTGGCGACTGGCTGAATAATAATGTGGACTGGGCATTCTCCCGTGAGCGCTACTGGGGGACGCCGCTGCCGATATGGGCCTGCCCTGGTTGTGGTCACCATGAGTGTGTTGGTGGTATCAATGAATTAAGCGGCAAGCCCGGTTTTAGTGGGTTGCCGGAACCGGTTGATTTGCACCGGCCCTACGTTGATAAATTGACCTTCCTCTGTGATAAGTGCGGTGCCACCATGCGGCGCGTTCCCGAGGTTATCGACTGCTGGTTTGATTCGGGAGCCATGCCCTTTGCCCAGTACCACTATCCCTTTGAGAATGACACCTTGCTTGAGGACGGGCGTTTCCCGGCGGATTATATCTCTGAGGCGGTTGACCAGACCCGCGGCTGGTTTTACAGCTTGCACGCCATCTCCACCCTGCTGTTTGGCCGCCCCTGTTACCGCAATGTCATCTGCCTGGGGCATATCCTTGATGCCCGGGGGGAGAAGATGAGTAAGGCCAGGGGTAATGTGGTCGAGCCGGGGGCGGTGATTGACAGGTATGGAGCCGATGCCCTGCGGTGGTATTTGTTTACTGCCACCCCGCCGGGTAATGTGAGGCGATTTGACGAAAGGATGGTGGCTGAGGTAACCCGGCGCTTTTTGCTGACCCTGTGGAATGTCTATTCCTTCTTCGTAACCTATGCTAATATTGATAACTTTGTTCCTCGTTCTGAGGGAGGGGCGTCACCAGAGTCAGAGATGGATAGATGGATTCTGGCTGAGCTCAATCAGTTGGTAATTGATGTGGATTCGGCTCTGGATAACTACAATCCCACTGAGGCGGGAAGAAGGATAGAGGGCTTCGTTGACCACCTGTCCAACTGGTACGTGCGGAGGAGCCGGCGGCGCTTCTGGAAGAGCGAGAATGATGCCGATAAGCTTTCCGCATATAATACCCTGTACCGGTGTCTGGTAACCCTGGCCAAGCTGTTGGCTCCGTTTGTTCCCTTTGTCGCTGAGGAGCTTTATCAGAACCTGGTCATTTCGGTATTCAAGGAGGCTCCACAAAGCGTCCACCTGGCGGATTTCCCGGTGGCGGATACTGCCCAGATTGATAGGCAACTGATGGCGAATACCCGTCTGGCGATGAAGGTATCCAGTCTGGGGCGGGCGGCGAGGAGTCAGGCGGGTATCAAGGTGCGCCAGCCGCTTCGGAGGCTTGTGGTCAGGGTAGGCTCGGGGGGGCAGAGGCGGGGGCTGGAGCCTCTGGCCTATCAGGTGCGGGAAGAGGTGAATGTTAAGGAGATGGAGATTGTTGATGAGTTACCCCGCCGGGATTGGCCATCAGTCTCCGAGGGTGACCTAGCCGTTATGGTGGACAGTGAAATCACCCCTGAGCTGGCGGCCGAGGGCACGGCGCGTGAGATTGTGCACCGCTTGCAGACCATGCGCCGCTCAGCCGGCTTTGACATTGCCGACCATATCATCACCTATTACCAGGGGGATGATTATATCAGGCAGGTAATGGCTGATTTTGCCGGCTATATCAAGCAGGAAACGCTGTCCGAGCAGCTGATTTGTGGGGTTCCCGAAGAGGCTGACTTTACCCAAAGCTATAAGCTGGGCGGCTCGGAGGTGTCT
>CAZAYK010000039.1:0-9322 GCA_964489415.1 uncultured Dehalococcoidaceae bacterium
TTATTATCTGGATGCCAGCGGAGGACAGCACCTGATAGGCATTAGGCCCGCAATTGCCGGTCAGTACCGCCTGCACGCTCTTGCCAGCAATTGACTGGGCAGCGGAGATACCAGCCCCACCGGCCGCCATGGCACTGGAGTTATCTACGGCCTCAAACTCCATCGTTTGCGGGTCAACAATGATGAAATACTGACACCGCCCGAAGCGAGGGTCCACCTCAGCATCTAGGGTGGGGCCAGTAGCTGAAACAGCAATCTTCATAGCTTGTCTTTACTCCCCCTTACTCTCTATTTCCTGTATCCTGGCCTCTATCTCCCTCAGGTCGTCCCTCATGGAGTTAGCTAGGTTCCTGAGGTAATCAAGCTCTTCCTGCTGGGTTATTTGCGGAGCAAATGGAGGGACCCCGTAGTAAGGCACGGCCCAGGGCACAGCGTAGGGTGTGGAGAATCCTGCCCCGGCATATGTCAGCCACGCCGGGCGTAGCGGGATAGCGCAGAAACCCCTGCCACCTCCGGTCATCGGGCCCATTCCCATAGGGCCAGTACCATCAAATCCTGGCATAGCTCACCCCCTTAATTATTCCTTTGATTCGCTCTCCAGGTCTCGCATCCTGGACTCAATCTGCTCCAGCTGCTCCTTTATTGCCTGCGCCTGGTCCTTCAGGTAGTCAAGCTCCTCTTCCCTGGTCATTTGAGGCGCAAAGGGTGTATATCCCGGAGCGGCTGGTTGACCGTAGAATGAAGACTGGTACGGTGGGGGCGGAGGAGCACCGGCACCACTCAAGAAGTAGCCGCACCGCGGTAGCCCCCCTCGACCTATCCCCACGTAGGGCCAGGGGGGCGAGGCACCACGGAAGCCAAAGCCCCATCCTCCTCGGCCAAAGCCCCTTCCCCGTCCAAATCCATTAGGCATTGTTCACCTCCTGTTTCTTTAACTCGTCAAGTCTCTTCCTGATGCTTTCCAGTTCACGTTCAAGTATCCCCGCCTGCTCTTCCAGCATCGCTATCTCGTCCTCCTTGGGTATGGAAGGCCAGGCAAAAGGTGGCATCCACCAGCGCCTGTGCCAGCCCCACCCCCAGGGGTACCAGTATCCATACCAAGGCAACATACTTCCCACCTCCTTAAAAACTAGCTCCGTTTACCACCAGGGGTACCAGTAGGGCGCATACCAGCGCCAGCCGAAGCCACGGCCTCTGCCACGGCCCCAGCCTCTCCAGCCAGCCCACCAGCCCCAGGCGGGGTAAGGAAGACCGGTGTACGGATAGCCGTACACATAGGCCCAGCCGGCAGGTCCCATTCCAAACGGCATGCCGCTCACCTCCTCTCCCACAAGTAGTTAACTCCGGCTACTGCATATTTCTTCAAAAAGCTCATGGATAAACGTAGGGATAATTATAGGCAAGATAGCCTCTACCATAGTACGGGTAGCCGTATCCCGGGTAGGGGATTGGCGGTCGGTAAGCATAGGGGTATCGGAAAGCTCCCCTCCAGCCAAAGCCAAACCACCGCCTCCCCGGTATCGGGTTGGCAAAACCGGGCCGGCCAAAACCGGCGCAGTAGCCAGCCCCTCTCCCGGTCATCGGGCCCATACCTCTCGGTCCAGTTCCATCTCCGAAGGGCATTTAGCTCACCTCCTCCTGAGAAATCGTCTTGTTTTCAGTAGCACTAACCGCCAGGCGCTCCTGGCACTCCGGGCAATAGCCAGAAAGACGCACCTCAGCATGGGTCACCCGGAACCCTTCCTCCTTGCTTATTGTGGACTTAAGCCTCTCTGTTGAGGGGCAGTTGAACTCAAACACCCGCCCGCAGCCCAGACACACCAGGTGGTGATGCTTGGCTCGCGGAGCCGGTTCATAATATCGGCGGCTGCCAAATTGGTGCTCCTCAACCAAGCCCATCTGCTTGAACAGTTGTAGATTACGGTAAACCGTGGACAAGCTGATGCTGGGCGACCTCTGGCGAGCTTGCTCATATATCCTATCAGCGTCCAGGTGCTCATCAGCCTGCTGGAGGATCTGCCGGATTAGCTCACGCTGCTCTGTGGTGCGCTTCAATTTTCTGTCCACATTGTTTCCCGCTGGCATCATCCATCCCCCACTCAAGCTAGTCCACTCTATTTATATTCTCTAGGCCCTCACAGTGTCCCGGGAATGCCAGGAATATTACCTGCCAAAGCCTCCGATTCCCACTTAGCTACCTGCTCCTTGCTGGTCAGCGATAACAAAGCCTTGCCCAGCTTCTCCTGTAACAATACCCGCAGGTCGTCAGGACTGGCCGCAAGGACATTGCCCGAAGACGCTGAGCTCCTTAACAGTGTCTGGTAAGCATCGACCAGGCTACCTACTACAGATTCAGAGAATTCAAGCAGCTCTTTCCAGGATGAGTGCAGCCCTCTGGCTCGCATTTGAGTTGCCACCTGCTCCACATCTTTCTGTGTCATCATACCTCCTTTCTGCCTCTTAGCATGGTGAGCTGGCGAATTCCCTTAATCTGCCGGTAGGTGGCCCCCTCACTCACGCAACGAAGCGCTAAGTCCGGCTCAATAACCTTTGTGCCCGAGACAGCATTGATGCCGTAATCAAAGAGAACGGGAGATAACGGAGTGGTATCCCCAAGTACTATCACATAAGCTTTAGGATGGCATAACTCCAGCAGTTGTTCCATGGTGTGGTTAGTAAAAGCAGTACCGGTGATACCCACCACATCAGCCTCAGGGATGAAATGCCCCGCTTCAGCTTCAGTAAAGTCTCCCTCCCTGGGGTTTTTCTCAATCACCCAGAGTTCTTTCACCACCTCACGGAGCTCAGGTATAAAAGGGAAATGGCCCACAATGGCGACCCTCCTGTCCCTTCCTTTTTCTGCAATGAGGTCTCGGGCATTCAGACAGTGACAGTTCCCTTCGTCAATCTCGAGAAGCGAATTAATAGTAGCCATGCCGATGGCTGCCTCGAGTATGCGCTCTGAATAAGCCATCCGCGCCAGTTCTAATGCGCTCTTCTCTAACAGGAGACCTGGCTCCCTTACTGACGGCGGCTCCTGCCGGAGGGCATCACGCGGTAGTGTTGACGCCAGGCCACAGTTTCGGGTCAGCACTGCCGTATGGAAGAGGCCCTGACGTATATCTCTTACGGTTGCTTGCGTATTTAATGTTGAAAGCAGTTCTTCAATAATTCTCATCGCTGAGCCAGTCACCCTCCAGTCAGAAGGCATTCAGTTCTTTCATCAGCCACGCCCTCCTCGGTGACGCTTCCCCCAGCCACCTCTACCCCAGCCCATCCCAGATGGCCAAAGAGGCATGATGCTCGGCGTCTCACACTCAGGGCAAAACTGGGGTGGGGCAGATATCATGGTCTCAAAAGGGACTTCCCACTCATGACCACTTATGCATCTGAACCGGCGGATCGCCATCTCAAAATTCCCGCCCTCAATACGTATCGCCTTACCATTAAGCAAGGCGTTAGCTATCTTCCGTCGGGCGGAATCCAGTATGCGCGAGAAGGTAGTCCTTGAGATATTCATGTTCTGGGCACACTCCTCTTGCTCTAGCCCCTCAAGATCCTTAAGCCGAATTGCCTCGGCTTCTTCAACAAGAAGATTGACTTCGCCAAGAGCAGCCAGTGGTATCCCCGCCGGCTTGAAATAGGTTACCGGCGGTATAAAGCTGACTTTCCGCCACAATTGCCGTCTTCCCATAGCTTTCTGCCTTAGCAGATTATGGGCTTAAGCCCTTAATTTTACTATTTTGCACTTATGTCCATAATCAGGATACACCCTACCTCCTGATTTGTCAAGCCACGCTTCTGGTTGAGATGCCTTGTCTACAGTCAACAAAGGGGGTGCTTAGACAATTGCCATATAGGGCTCCGTGATGAGGTTCCCGCTCATGCCCCCAATCAGTCCAATCACCTTCACCAGTTTATCTTGCCCCACCCCCACCATCCAGCAGTTGACAGGCTACCTTTCTTCTTTGAGCAGTTTGTCTACCCTTCGTAGCAGCTCCTGGGGACTGACCGGTTTTTCAACATAGTCTTCAGCCTCCAGCTCCATACCCTGGGCGGCAGAGACATCAGTCTCACCCATCCTGGACGAAAAGCTGGTAAGTATAATTATCGGAATCTTGCTCAGCTCGGGGTCAGCCTTCAGCTCCCTGGCTGCTGTGAAACCATCCTCAAAGGGCATGATCACATCCAAGATAATCAGGTCAGGGTTTCTCCGCCCTTGCCGTTGACAGAGCGAAGACACCATCACTGGCGGTGAACAACTTATAATCAGACCTGGACTCAAGTACCATCTTCGTTGCGGCAACAAAGTCTGGGTCGTCATCCACCAGGAGAATCTTGTACACAGCCCTACCCGTTGGCATCACCCCTCCTCACGTAAAGTTCTTACCCCCAGCCGAGTTCTGCTTCGGTAATGATTTCCGGCACTAGTTCCTCCCATCCCAGCGGCATGATGTGGACTCCCTGGCAGAATGGCTTGACCTGCCGGATGATCCGTGCGGTGATTTCTACCGCCTTCTTCTTGCGATCTTCCCTTTTTGTCTCCTCCATCTCCCGGATGATACTCTCAGGAACATAAATGCCAGCCACGCTTTCATTCATAAATTTGGCCATGGCGGCGCTCTTCAGTATCACGATTCCGGCAATAACAGGTACCTTGAATCCCTGTACCTGATTCATGAAGTGCTCAAACTTCTCCGGCTCGTAGATGGCCTGGGTCTGGAAGAACCTGGCTCCAGCCTCAATCTTCTTTTTCATCTTGATTATCTGTGGCTCCAAGGGTTCCGCACCCGGCGTCACCACGGCGCCCAAGAAAAAGCTGGGCATGCTTTCCAGTTCGTGACCTGCCATATCATGCCCCTGGTTCAACATACTGGCTGCCTTGAGCAGTTGCACTGAGTCGAGGTCATAAACCGGTTTCGCTTCAGTGTGGTCACCCAGTATGGGATGGTCACCGGTAAGGCACAGCACATTCTCTATACCCAGCGCCCAGGCACTAAGCAGGTCCGACTGAAGCGCCAGACGGTTCCGGTCCCGGCAGGTAAGCTGGTAAACCGGCTCCAAGCCCCGTTCAACCAGTCTGGCAGAAACGGCTAGTGAGCCGATCCGCATTACTGCGCTCTGCAGGTCGGTGACATTGATGGCGGTTACATAATCCCGCAGTATCTCGGCATCATGCAGGCATTTATCCAGGGAGACCCCTTTGGGCGGCCCGATCTCCCCGGTAACCACAAATTGTCCTCTTTCTAGTAGCTGCCTTAACTTGCTCATCTTTCACTCTGCTCCTTGCATGAAGTTAACACCGCTCTAGGTGTAGTTGGCGACCTTGCGCTCGCCGGAGAGGGACTTGAAGATTGCCTCCCCTTCGCCGATGGTAAGGGAGCGCGGCCGGCTCCACCTAGAGTTATTCTTGGGGGCCACGTATCTAGCCATCTCATCCAGGCGGCCCAGCCTCCTGAGCCGGTCGTAGATGAGCTGCCAGCCGCAGTCCCGGTTTCGGTCTACCTCACACTTCCCATTCTTGGCCCCTCCGCAAGGGCCGTTAAGCAGACCCTTGGCGCAGAGGGTGACCGGACACAGCCCCCCAGTGTACTCCACGATGCACTCACCGCATAGCGAACAGTATTCGGTGATAAAATTATCGGAGACGGTCTCGCCACCGAAGATGGTATCACACCCAGGATGAACTACACCCCCGTCAGTAGCATCCATCACGGTATGGATTCCCTGCCCGCAGGCAAGGACAAGGAAGGAATCTGCCTGCTCAGTGTCGGATCGGTAGTCTTCATTCAGCATCTTTTGCGTTACCGAGAGCTTGCACAGGCTCACCCCGCTCCCAGTGCAAGCCCATCCGGCAACACTAATGCCCCTTCGCTTGAGCCGCTCTGCCATTTCCCTAGTCTCTATCTCCCCTCCCGAGTGACACTTCGCGGCGCAGTTTCCGCAACCAACGACGAACACTCGCTCACCGGGCTTGAAATACGCTAGAATCTCGTCAATCGGTTTTTGAATAGTTGCGTGCATAAAGGCCTCCTTTCCTTTCAGTTCGCAATATGGCATCCTTCACATCAGTGAAGTAAGACAAGAATCCTCGTTCCAGTTAGCACAGTACGGGCACTGCAAGCGCTAGAAAAGCCACTCAGCACCGCAGCGCCAATACAGCCGCCACCGCACGCCACAGTTCCTGATAGCTTAAGAAAGCTCCCCGGCTGACCTCCCCACCCTTCCCCTCTTTTTAGTGAGAAAATATGTCTGGCGGACGGCAGATTATTGAACCACAGGCATTATACCCTACGGGTAGGGTATAATCAAGGGTCAAATGTGCCTTCGGTAGTGGCACAAAGCCGGTAACCATAGAATAAAGTTCCTACATGGCGCCAAGATTTGGTGACGCAAGAGGTCTATGTTTACAAAGCTGATCTTTAGGGGTAAAATAGACATGATTTGGGGCGGTTAGCTCAGTGGTTAGAGCGCTTGCTTCACACGCAAGAGGTCACTGGTTCAAGTCCAGTACCGCCCACCACGCGAGAAGGCAGTATATCCGTCCCCGGATACCAACCGGCAGCTTTCACACGGCTTGCTACGCCCATAATAGGCTTCATAGCACAGCACCCCCTAAACCGCCAAACCCCTCCCCAGTGCGCGAGCCCCTGGCGGTTCTGGGTGCTGACCTCGAGGACATCACTGAGCGCAAGTAGGCGGAGGATCTGCTCAGGAGCATATCAGAAAGTTCACCTGCCGGTATCTACATTATCCAAGATGGGGGATTTGCGTATGTCAACCCCCGGTTAGAACAGATTCTAGGCTAACCTACCCCCATCCACCACAATAGTGTGCCCGGTAATATAACGGGAAGCACCTGAGGCTAAAAACAGCGCAGCCCCGACCAGGTCACTGGTCTCACCCACCCGACCCAGCGGCACTGACGCCACATATTGTGCCAAGAATGCCTGGTCAGTCCACCGCTGGCGGTTGAGCTCCGTCTTTACCATGGCGGGGGCTATGGCATTAGCCCGTATGCCATGGCTAGCCAGTTCCCGGGCTAACACCCGGGTAAGCATCACCACCCCTGCCTTGGAGATAGCATATATGCCCATGTCCCTATCGGTTCTAAAGGCAAACTGGGAAGCAATGTTGATAATATTACCCTTGTGGCGCTCCACCATCTTCCTGCCTACCGCCTGAGCAAAGAGAAAATAACCCTTGAGGTTGGTATTAATAACCCTGTCCCATACCTCCTCGGTTACGTCGAGAAAGGACCCCGGGATGTCTATACCGGCATTATTTACCAGTATATCAATGGCGCCCAGCTGGCCGGCAACCTGCTGCACCACCTTGTCAACATCTGCCTTCCGGGTGGCATCAGCCGGGATAGCCAAAGAGCGCCGCCCCAGCCCCCGGATTTCCTCAGCCACCCCCTCCAGTTCACCACCCGCAACCAGGTCACAAACAGCCACATCAGCCCCCGCCTCAGCAAAGGCCACGGCAATAGCCTTACCGATACCCCGCCTGCCCCCGGTAATGAGGGCCACCTCACCGTCCAGAGAAAAATCAGGTATGCTCATCATCCATCTCCTTTCCTAGCCTCCAGCCATGAGCCGCTTAAAGACCAAGAATCATCCCTCATTGTAGCAAATTTGCCGGCCCCGTCAATAACCCCCTCCCCCAACCAGCAAGCCCGGCTAACCCTGTTTCCTATGGTATTTTCTACTGGAAACCGCTACAATAATAGGCGAGATAATGCTTTGTTGACGGGAGGATGACCATCTTTGTCCCTTCCCGAGATGAAGAAATCTAGTCCGCCGATGGTTCATATATCTCGCCACGGCACAAGGGAGGTACAGTAACATGACGGGTGATATGGAGGTAACTGCAGAAAAGAAGTGGCTTGGTGAACAACGAGCTAAGATTGCCATCAGCAACCTCAACAAGAGAAACATCAACGCCCAGTACGTTGCCAGCCGCCAGGAGGCCCTGAATGCTATCCTAGAGATGATCCCCCACGGCGCTACTGTTGCCCGCGGTGATTCCATCACCATTGACCAGATAGGGGTTATCCCCGAGCTTACCCGGCGCCAGCAGAACGCCATCATTGACCCGTTTCAGTGGGATGCTGACGGTTATTACATTGACACTGCTGAGGATAGATGGCAAATGTACCGGGAGGCCTTCTTCGCGGATATATTCCTGTCGGGCATCAATGCCGTTACCATGGACGGCAAACTGGTAAACGTCGATGGTCTGGGAAACCGGGTGGCCGCAACGATATTTGGACCGGAAAAGGTTATCCTGGCTGCCGGTATTAACAAGATTGTCCGGGATGTTGATGAGGCTATGGAGCGGATTCGCCAGGTAGCCGCCCCGATAAACGCCCGGCGCCACTACCTAAGGCATCACTGTGACGAGCTGGCCGACCTCCCCTGCGTTCGTACCGGCCGGTGCGTTGATTGTAATCATGAGTGGAGAATATGCTGCTTTACGGTGATTATTGATGGCACTGCCCGGAGTGAAAAGGACCGAATAAACGTGGTGCTGGTGGGCGAGGAACTGGGCATATAGCCCTGTAGACCGCCTTATTAAAATTATCATTACTTCGGCAAATTGCCGGGGAGAGACTCAATGTCATACCGAAGCCTTGACCTGGGATTGGTCAATTAGGTAGTCCCCGGGAACAAGCTCCTGCCGGCGGCGGAGGTTATTGCCCGACAAATCACTGCCGCTGACCCCGGGTCTCATCACAGGATTATTTTAGGGCAATGAGCCTATCGCTGGCCAACCTTATCCCCGGCGCTAATTCCCCTTCCGCCACCGGCGGCACTACACCAGCCAGATAGTCATTCATACCGTAAAGCACACCGTTAGGCTCACCGCTGACCAAGTCCCGTTCAATCATGCCCCCCGGCGGTTCCGGTGTTTCTCGAGAGATACCGGCAATCCTCAGCGCTGGGCTATTGAGCACATGGGCATGCCCTGAGCGGTGGGTCAACTTTACCGGATGGACTAGGGTGGCCTCATCCAAGTCCCAGCGATTGGGGTGGCGTTTCTCCGCCAGGTAGAACTCGTTATAGCCGACACCCCTTATCCAGCTCCCCGCGGGTAAATCCCTGGCTAATTTTCGAATCTCCTCTTGAATATCGGCGATGGAATGCACCTTATCCGGGCTCAAGTTAAGCGATAGCAAGCTTTCGGCAAAGGCAACAAGGTGGCAGTGGGCATCACTAAAACCGGGAATAACCGTTCCTCCCCGGCAGTCGATAACCTCGGTACCATCACCGCGGAACTCCCTGAGGTCCTCATTCCTGCCTATGCCCAGCACCCTGCC
>CAZAYK010000040.1:0-9116 GCA_964489415.1 uncultured Dehalococcoidaceae bacterium
CTTGCTTGAATTTTCTGGCTATCATAATATTCAGTGGGGTGTTTGTCAATACTCCAAAATAGCGACGAATCCTTGTGTGTGGGGAATATAGTTACACCACTAGAAAAGGGTGAGCTAATAAACTATCTCTCTCGGCTTGCTGTGCTTCAGGTCAAGTGCTACAATTTCAATGTAGTTCAGGACGTTGCGAGAGAGATATGCCGTTAGACTCCATAGTTATCAAAGGGGCTCGGGAGCATAACCTCAAGAATATTGACGTGGTTATCCCCCGGGATAAGCTGGTGGTTATCACCGGTGTCTCCGGCTCAGGCAAGAGTTCGCTGGCTTTTGATACCATCTATGCCGAGGGCCAGCGCCGCTATGTGGAATCCCTATCCGCCTATGCCCGCCAGTTCCTGGGCAGGATGGAGAAGCCGCAGGTTGACTATATTGAGGGCTTAAGCCCGGCGGTGTCGATTGACCAGAAGGGGCCGAGCCGGAATCCACGGTCAACGGTGGGCACCGTTACCGAGGTATATGATTACCTGAGGCTGCTTTTTGCCCGGGTGGGTCATCCCCATTGCCCCCGCTGTGGACGGGAGATTACCATGCAGACGGTGCAGCAGATTGTGGATGCCATCCAGAATCTGCCTGAGGGCAGCCGGATCATGATTCTGGCACCATTGATTAGAGACCGTAAGGGGGAGTATCAGGCGGTCTTTGATGACCTGCGTAAGGCGGGTTATGCCCGGGTGCGGGTGGATGGAGCAATTCATGATTTGTCTGAGGAGTTTCAGCTGGACAAGAACAAAAAGCATTCCATTGAGGCGGTGGTGGACCGGGTGGTGGTCGGGCCCGGCGGGAGTCAGGAGAGGATTGCTGATTCTGTGGAAACCGCCCTCAAGCTGGGGGCAGGGGTGGTGCTGGTGTCCATTGTTGATGGTGATGAGCTGCTCTTCTCCGAACACTTTGCCTGTGTCTACTGTGGCATCAGCCTGGGGGAGATTGCCCCCCGCACCTTCAGCTTTAACAGCCCCCACGGTGCCTGCCCCGCCTGCACCGGACTGGGGGTTAAGCTGGAGATAGACCCTGAGCTGGTAATCAATAAGGAACTGTCTATCGCCCAGGGGGCGATCCGTCCCTGGCAATTCTCATCGTGGTACTTCTATCAATTGGAGTCCGTGGCCCGCCGGTATGGCTTTTCCCTGCATACCCCGTTAAAGGAATTGAGTGAGCAGCAGCTCAGGGTGCTGCTTTATGGAGAAGGCGGCGAGGTATACCGCTACCGTAATCGCTTCGGGCGAGTCAGGGAATACTATGACGGTTTTGAGGGGGTTATCCCCCGCATGGAGCGGCTGTACCGGGATACCGAGTCAGAGAACTCACGGGCGGATATTGAGCGCTACATGGTATCCCGGCCCTGTCCCGTCTGTCAGGGGAAGCGGCTCAAACCGGAGTCTCTGGCGGTGACCATCGGTGGCAAGAATATCATGGATGTCAGTGCTTTGTCGGTTACTGAGGCCCTGGAGTGGGTGGATGAGATCAGTAGCCGCGTGCTTAATAACCGCGAGCGAATGATTGCCGAGCAGATACTAAAGGAGATCAAGTCACGGTTGGGCTTTCTCAAGGATGTGGGGCTGGAGTATCTGTCTATTGGGCGTGCCTCAGCCACCCTGAGCGGTGGTGAGGCGCAGCGCATTCGTCTTGCCACTCAGATTGGCAGCGGTCTGATGGGGGTGCTCTATGTCTGTGATGAGCCGACGGTGGGTCTGCATCCCGCGGATGATTACCGCCTTATCGGAACCCTGCACAGGTTAAGGGACCTGGGTAATACCATCCTGGTGGTGGAGCATGATGAGGCCATGATGAGGGCAGCCGACCATATTATTGACATGGGGCCCGGTGCTGGGGAGCATGGAGGTAGGATTGTGGTTAGCGGGACGCTGGATGATGTTATGAACTGTGAGCAGTCAATCACCGGCCAGTACCTCAGTGGCGCCAGGCAGATTCCATTGCCCGCCAGGCGCCGGCCGGGTAGCGGTGAGGAGATAGTGATTCGCGGGGCAAGGCAGAATAACCTCAAGAACATTGATGTCCACATCCCGCTGGGAAAATTTGTCTGTGTTACCGGGGTTTCCGGGAGTGGTAAGAGCACCCTCATTGATGAGGTCCTCTACCGGCGCTTGGCTCAGATATTCTACCGGTCCCGGGAGAGTGCCGGTGACTGCGATGAAATCTTGGGCATCGAGCATATTGACAAGGTTATCAATATTGACCAGTCACCGATTGGGCGCACCCCCCGCAGTAACCCAGCAACCTATACCGGCACCTTCACCCCGATTCGTGAGCTTTTTGCCACCGTGCCTGAGGCCCGGATGCGGGGCTATGCCCCGGGACGGTTCTCATTTAATGTCAAGGGGGGGCGCTGTGAAGCCTGCCGGGGTGAGGGGTTTATTCAGATAGAGATGCAGTTTTTGCCGGATGTTACCGTTCCCTGTGAGGTGTGCAAGGGGGCGAGGTATAACCGTGAGGCCCTGGAGATCAGGTTCAAGGGCAAGAACATCGCCGAGGTACTGGATATGACGGTGGAAGAGGCAGTCTCCTTCTTTGAACATTTCCCCCGGGTGAAGAGCAAGCTGGACACCCTGCGGGATGTGGGGCTGGGTTATATTCGCCTCGGTCAGCCGGCCCCCACCCTCTCCGGGGGTGAGGCGCAGCGGGTAAAGCTGGCTACGGAGCTTGCCAAGCGGTCTACCGGTAGGACGCTGTACATCCTTGACGAACCGACCACCGGCCTCTCTTTTGAGGATGTGGCGGCACTGCTCCGGGTGCTGCAGCGGCTGGTGGATGCGGGTAATACCGTGGTTATCATTGAGCATCATTTAGATGTGATGAAGAACGCTGACTGGATTATTGACCTTGGCCCGGGGGCGGGTGACAAGGGGGGCTACGTTGTTGCCACGGGAACCCCGGAGGATATTGCGCGCAATGAGGCCTCGGTCACCGGACAGTACTTGCGCCGGGTTTTGCCGAAGGATGCCGAGCCGGTTCTAACCGGTTAACCACCGCTGGCTGGTAGTGTTTGATATTTACTATGCAGGAGGAAGAGTGATGGATCGTGCTGAGGTGCTGGAATCGATTACCGCCAATGTGGAGAATGAGAACCTGAGAAGGCACATGCTGGCCACCGAGGCAATTATGCGTGCTTTAGCCCGGCGGTTTGGCGAGGATGAGCAGGAGTGGGGCCTTACTGGTCTTCTGCATGATATTGATGTTGAGCTTACTGAGGGGGATATGAGCAGCCACAGTAAGCTGGGGGCGGACCTGGCGCGGGACCTGGGGGCCAGCGAGGCCATGGTTCATGCCATACTGTGCCACAACGCTGCCCACGGCATCCCCTGTGAAACCAGGCTGGATAAGGCCCTCTTCTGTGCTGACCCACTAACCGGCTTGATTACCGCCGCTGCCCTGGTTCGTCCCGATAAGAAGCTGGCTGGTGTGGAGGCAAAATCGGTGAGGAAGCGGTTCCGGGAGAAAAGCTTTGCCGCCGGGGCCAACCGGGAGCAAATCGCTAGTTGCCGTGAACTCGGGCTTGAACTTGATGAGTTTATTGAGCTGGGCCTGGAGGCGATGAAAAAGATAGCCCCCAGCCTGGGCTTATGACGGATTAGCTAACTGACAGGGTTGAGCCTTCCGCCGTCTTGATGACATCAATGCGGGTGGGGAAGGCATCCCGCAGTTCCTCAATATGAGTGATGACGATTATCTTCTCAAAGTCATCCTGAATGGAGTTTATCGCTTCCTTGAGTTTCTCCAGGCCGGTATTATCTTGAGTGCCGAAGCCCTCATCAATGATTAGGGTAGGCAGGGGGGCTCCGGCCCTTTTGGCTAATAGCTTGGACAGGGCGATACGGATGGCAAAGTTAATGCGGAAGGCTTCGCCCCCGCTGAACATCTCATAGTTCCGCGTTCCCAGTTCATCGGAAATTCTAATATCTAGGGTTTCAATGACACCCCCTTTCTTGGTCTCCCGCTGGGTGTCAAACTTAACATGCATCCTGTTATCGGTCATGCGCCCCAGTAACCGGTTGGCCTCGGCTTCGATTTCGGGGAGTGCCATTTCAATCAGCAGTGCCTGTATCCCCCCTTTACCGAAGGCTTTAGCCAGGTCTTGGTAGATACTTCCCTCTCGGGCAGCCTGGGCTATTTGTTTTTCCACGGCTACCTTCTTTCTTTCCAGTTCGGCACAGCGCTCCAGTTTTGCCTTTACCTGCCAGACTATCTCCTGTGCCCGGGACTTTTGTTCATTGAGCACCTGTTTCTCCTTTTCCACCTCGGCCAAGTTACTGAGTAGCTGGGGGAGTAAGGCAACCTCTGCCGACAGGTCCTGCCTGGTTTGATTGTCAGCTTCCAGGCTGTGGTGCAGCCTCAGGACAGATTCTTCGGCCCGGGAAGCCGCTTCCTGTTCTTGCTGGATGAGCCGGTCAGCCTCATCCAGCTTGCGCTTGGCGTGGTCATACTGCTCCAGTTCGGCCAGGGAACGGCGCACCTGTTCATGCTGTTCCGGGTCATAGGCTATCTTGCCCAGTTCCTTCTCCACTTCTGATAGTGCTTGTTGTTCCCGGGTGGCAAAGTCCCGCCTTACCAGGCGCTGCTCAATTTCAGCAAGTCTTTCTCGTTGCTCAGCCAGCTGCGTAGTGGCCTGTTCGGCTTCAGCAATCTCCTTGCCCAGCACTTGTAGCCGGCTGTGCACCGCAGTTTTCTGTTTGTTAAGCTGCACCTCCAGCTGGGCTATCTCTTGGTGCTGGCGGTTTAGCTCGGCTTTCTTTTGCTCCAGCTCATTCTGGTTTCTCTTCAGGGACTCGGTCTTTGCCTCTCTTTCTGCGGTATACTTGGAAGCAATGAGCTTGAGCCTGTCAGCAGCCAGTTCGGTTTCACAGAGGGGGCAGCGGGCTTCGGTTTGTGTTGACACGAGGTCAAGCTTTTCGGTTATCTCCCTTATTTCTCGCACCAGCCGGTCTTGGTTAGATTCCAGGTAATTAACCTGGGTCTGTAGCTCTTGAGCCGTTTGTTTTTTGCTTTGCAGGGTGGCTTCTTCCTCCGCCACCTGGCGCAACTGAGCCTGCATTTGCTGCCACTGATTCTTAAGATGGGGCAGTTCGGCTGACCTCAGTTCCAGTTCACTAATTCGGTTTTGCACCAGGGCGTGCTCGGTGTTCAGGCCCTGGCTGGCTTCCCTTATTTTGTTCTCCAGCTGGGACTTTTGCCTTTCCAGGGTAACCGACTGCCGGAATCTATCGTCGAGTTCATTGCATTGTCTCTTGGCTTCGGCAAAGCGGGCGTAGCCTTCTTCGATAGCAGGGCGCTTATTGATCAATTCCTCATACTCTTTCACCCGGGAGCGGTGCTGGGCCACCTGTTCCTCCCAGCTTGCCAGGTTACCCATGGTATCTCTTATTTTGGCTTCAAGCTGCTCCAGTTGTGCCTTCTTTTTCTCCAGAGACTCCTTTTGCTGCCGCAGGTCATTTAACTTGGCGTCCTTGGCGGCGAGCATTTCTTCAAGGTGGGCAAGTTCCTTCTGCGCCTGCTGTAGTTCCATCTCATAGCTTGGTCTCTGGGCGAGTTCATCATTGATATCATTAATCGTGGTGGCAAGGTGTATCTTCTCGGCTTCCTGCTGCCTGGCGAGTTCCTTAGCCCGGGCCTCAAGCTCATCATAGAGGGAAAGCCCCAGAATATTAGCCAGTACCTCCTTTCGTTTGGCAGGGGGCTGCTGGGTAAATTCATCGGCATGGCCCTGCCGCAGATAGGCGCTATTCTTGAAGGTATCGTAGTCCATGTGCAGGAGATCAATAATCTTCTGCTGGGTCTGGGCGATGCTGTTACCGGCAATTGACTTGAAGCCGCCGTCAGTAGCCATTTGCAGTTCCAGCAGGCTCTGCCCCGGGCCGCCACGCCGTTTGGGCCGGGAGCGCTTGCGGATGATGCGGTAAATCTGCCCCCCCACGGCAAATTCGAATTCCACCTCCATGGAGTTCTCACTGGTGTGAATCAGGTCATCATCGCTCTTTGCCCTTGTCTGTCCCCAAAGTGCCCAGGTCATGGCGTCAATTAATGATGATTTGCCGTTGCCATTATCACCAGCCAGGCAGGCGAGGTGGATGCCATCAAAGTGAAGGGGGGGTACCTTACCCCGGTAGCACATGAAATTGCACATGGTTAGTTTAACGGGAATCATCTTCGCCTTCCCAATAACGGTATTTGTCCACCTAATTTTAGCATAATTTAGTGGTTATTTATCACCTAATCCGCTTAGAACCTCTATAATTGGGGAGGGTTCATGAGAGGCTTGCCTCAGCAGATTCCGGTTTGACGGCTGGGGCTTCTTCTTATTAGAATGAATCGGTATGTTTGAGGTTCTCAGTGATAAGCTAAATAAGGTATTCCGCCGGCTAAGCAACCGGGGCAAGCTCACCGAAAAGGACATTGATGATGCCCTGCGCCAGGTGAGGTTAGCCCTTCTTGAGGCTGATGTTAACTTTAGGGTGGTCAGGGATTTTACGGCACGGGTGCGGGAGCGTTCCCTTGATGCCGAAGTATTACAAAGCCTGACCCCTACCCAGCAGATAATCAAAATCGTTAATGACGAGCTGATTGCCATTCTGGGCGGAGGTCAGAGCCGCCTTACGTCAGCACCCCATCCCCCATCGGTGGTCATGCTGGTGGGGCTGCAGGGTGGTGGCAAGACTACTACCGCCGCCAAGCTGGCGCTCCATTTGCAACATTCCGGGCAGCGTCCGTTGCTGGTGGCGGCGGATAATCGCCGTCCCGCCGCTATTGAACAGCTGGTGACCCTGGGGAGGCAGCTGGATATCCCGGTTTACCATGAGCCGGGGAGGGTATCGAGTCAGGATATCTGCGCTCATGCCCTGAAGGAGGCGAAAGCCCGGGCGGTCAGCTGGGTGGTGGTGGATACGGCGGGGCGTCTCCACATTGATGATGAGATGATGGCGGAGTTGACCCAGCTTAAACGGGGGCTGAAACCGGTTGAGGTGGTGCTGGTGGTGGATGCCATGACCGGTCAGGATGCAGTGCGGGTGGCTGAGGAATTTAATGCCCGGGTGGGCCTTACCGGGCTTATCCTGACCAAGATGGATGGGGATGCTCGGGGTGGGGCAGCACTGTCAATCCGGTGGGTAACTGGCGTACCCATTAAATTCATCGGTGTTGGTGAGAAGCTGGATGCCTTGGAACCCTTTTACCCGGATCGCCTGGCATCCCGTATCTTGGGCATGGGTGATATCCTTACCTTTATCGAGAAGGCAGAAGCGACCATAGATGAGCAAAAAGCCAGGGAGCTGGCCAGGAAGGTACGGGATGCCAGCTTCAACCTGGAGGATTTCCTGTCACAATTAAGAGCGGTGAAGAAGATGGGGCCGATAGCCCAACTGGCTGAGATGCTGCCCGGTATGTCCCGGTTAGCCGGGCGGCTCCCCGAGGGGGTTGAGGAGGAACAATTGAAGAAGGTGGAGGCGATAATACTCTCGATGACTCCGGAGGAGAGGCGCACCCCGGGTATCATCGGGGGCAGCCGGCGCCGCCGTATTGCCCGGGGTAGCGGCACCAAGCCCCAGGACGTTAATCAATTGCTCAACCAGTTCCACCAGATGCAGAAGTTGATGAAGATGGGGGCCAGCGGTAAACTGACCAGAAATCTAATGGGCATGTTCCGCTAGTTACTCCAGGTAATCCTTCAGCTTCCGGCTACGGCTGGGGTGGCGTAATTTACGCAGTGCCTTGGCTTCAATCTGGCGGATTCGCTCCCGAGTTACATTGAATTCCCTGCCCACCTCCTCCAGGGTGCGGCTGCGCCCATCCTCAAGGCCGAACCTGAGCTGGAGGACT
Source organism: uncultured Dehalococcoidaceae bacterium (assembly GCA_964489415.1). Classification (GTDB taxonomy): domain Bacteria; phylum Chloroflexota; class Dehalococcoidia; order Dehalococcoidales; family RBG-16-60-22; genus CAZAYK01. The sequence continues at coordinate 7,885 of CAZAYK010000040.1, forward strand.
CGCTGCTCCCGGGGCGTCAGGGTGCAGAGCACATCCTCAATCTGCTCCTTGAGGAGTTGCTTGGAGGCGACATCAACCGGGGGCAGGGTATTCCTGTCCTCTATGGAATTACCCAGGGGGCTATCTTCCTCTTCTCCCATCGGGGACTCTAATGATATCGGTAGCTGGGATACCTTGACTATCTCCCTCACCTTCTCGGCGGATATATCCATTTCCTTGGCGATTTCCCGGGAGGTGGGTTCCCGGCCGTATTCCTGAGCCAGGCGGCGGCTAATTCTCAGCAGCCGGTTGATGGTCTCCACCATGTGTACCGGGATGCGGATGGTGCGTGCCTGATCAGCTATCGCTCGGGTAAGTGCCTGGCGAATCCACCAGGTGGCGTAGGTGCTGAATTTGTAGCCCTTGCGGTAGTCGAATTTCTCCACGGCTCGCATCAGCCCGATGTTTCCCTCTTGGATAAGGTCAAGGAGGGACATGCCCCGGCCGATGTGCTTCTTGGCGACACTGACCACCAGGCGCAGATTCGCCTCAATAAGATGCCTCTCGGCCTTCTTCGCCTCTTGTTCAATGTAGTTCAGATATGCCACCAGTTGCTTCTCATGCCCCCGAACACAATTAATAAAAGCACTATCGGTTACCAGCTTGGCTATATCATCCAGGGAAATATTATCCCCAATAGCGTCAAGGAGCTCCTTGGGCAGAATCCGGCTGTTTAAGGAAAGGTTGATCAGCATTTCCTCGGTTTCGCTAACGGACTTACCTAGCTTGAGGGCAATATTGCGCACCAGCTGGTTGTCCAGGGTATTATCCAGGCTCTCGTGCAACTTACTGTCGGTGATGCTCTTGATGAACCCTTCCGTTGGGGTTAGCCCCAGTTGTTCCTGGAGGATGCGGATAAGCGGGGCTGCCTGCCCCAGTTCGCTAAGAATCCACAGTATGATATCGCTTGCTGAGGGGGCTTTCCCGTATTTTTCCGTGTAGCGCCGTTTGATATTACTGATGTGCTTGCCTTCTTCCATCTTCTTGGCCAGGACCTTTTCATCCTCGGCGGTGAGGAGGTGCACCCGGCCAATCTCATGCAGGTAGATGCGAACCGGGTCATCGGTGGTTTCTTGCTCTTCCTCTAGGGGGAGTTCCAGTTCTAACTCATCCAATGATGATACCGGCTTCTCAACCTCGAAGGGTTTTACCTCATGCCATAACCTCTCCTGTTCACTGATATCCCCGCTCAC
>CAZAYK010000041.1:0-8989 GCA_964489415.1 uncultured Dehalococcoidaceae bacterium
CGAGAAATAGACTAACCATGTATTTTGTGGTGTTATAGCAGGTGCCAAGCTGCCGGATAGCAATATGGTGGTGATTAGCCGCTAGTGTGAGGTGGCTAGGGATAAGTCTGGATTAGGCGGGATGCCCGCGGAGACCGGGGTGAAATCAGCTGGTGCAGGAGCCCCCCGGTTGCCGCCCCGGGCGTAGCCGGGCAAGTGGCATCCCGCCTGGCCAGTCATCAGAAGATGGCAAACTCTGAAAAGCCGCCCCAAAATGCCTGACAGCGTGGGGGAATGTGATAATAGGCTAGAATGTTGGAAAAGCTAAACTGTCGGCGAGTAAGGTGGTGGAGGCGGTGCGCTTTCCCAGGATAAGAAAGGCAAGCAATTATGCGGCTTGAACTTGAAATATTAAACATCAAGGATATTCAGTTTGCCGATAAAACCACAATCAGCGATGGTGTATTATATATAGACCGCCGTGAATTACAGGAGCTATTAGAAGAAGATAGCCGGTTCAGTAAGGTTGACATTGAGCTGGCACACCCGGGAGAAAAATGCCGGATACTCCAGGTCTTAGATGTCATTGAGCCGCGGGCGAAGACCAGTGAGGGCAGTGAGGATTTCCCCGGTGCTGTCGGCAGGCAGGGAACTGCCGGTGAAGGCAGCACCTGCGTGCTCCGCAACACGGCAGTCATCCTCAGTGACTACCGAGAGACCCGAGAGGTGACTACCAGCCGTGACCCGAATGGAGAAATAATTGATATGTCCGGTCCCGGGGCTGAGATTAGTATCTATGGGAAAACGCACAATGTTGTCCTGCTGGCCTCCCCAAAGGACAGGATAAGCACCCCTGACTATCAAGCTGCAGTTAAGATTGCCGGGTTAAAAACGGCGGCTTATCTAGCCAAGGCGGGCACCGGTCTAAAGCCAGACGAAACCGAGGTATATGACCTCCCTCCACTGACCGAGATTACCAGAGATATGAAGAATTTACCCAAGGTGGTCTATATCTTTCAGATACTTACCCTGCAGTTTGAGCCGATACCCGGAGAGCCCGTTTTATACGGGAATAACGCCGCGGGAATCATGCCCACCATTCTGCACCCCAACGAGGTTCTCGATGGAGCGGTAACCTCGCCGCTGCCGGCGCTTAACGTGCAGACATACCACATCCAGAACCACGCCATTATTAAAGAGCTGTATAAAAGACACGGCAAGGAGCTCTGTTTCACCGGCGTGATTGCCATGACCGCTCCCAACAATGTCTCCGATATTGAACGGGTGTCCCATATGGCTGCCAACCTAGCCAAATACATCATGGGAGCCGATGGTGCCGTTTTGACCAAAACGGGGGGTGGTGCCCCGGAGCTCACCATGGCACGCACCGCCCAACGGTGTGAGCAGGTGGGCATTAAAACTGCCATCGCCATGCTGCATATGGGAGCGGACATCAGCGATGCCAAGTACGCCGCTGCGACCATTTTCAGCATGCCCGAGGTGGATGCCATCGTCAGCATGGGAGGCCCATTCATGGAACTAACCCTACCTGCCGTAGATAGGATTATCGGCAGGCCCGGCTTCTCCCCAGAAGCCCCGCCGATTAACGGTGAAATTGTGCGGGCGATTCGCTGGATCAAGGGCTCACAGTGTCAGCTGGGGAGCTCCCGGCTCACCGCAGTTCGATATTAAGGTAGCCAAGCCCAAACAGCACCCGTAAGTCACCAAAAGCATGGTATTATGGAGAAGAATGCGGGGTTTGCAATGCTGAGAGTAGTTCATTACCTAAACCAGTTTTTCGGCGGGGTAGGTGGTGAGGATAAGGCACATGTGGGGCCTCAAATCATCCCCGGCCCCCAGGGGCCAGGTAGAGCTATCCAAAATGTTCTGGGCGACCAGGGAGAAGTGGTGGCTACCGTAGTCTGCGGTGATAATTACTTCGCGGAGAATATTGAAAGGGCATCAGCCGAAGTGGTAGAGCTTATCCGCCCTTATCAACCAGATGCCGTCATTGCTGGGCCAGCCTTCAATGCCGGCAGGTACGGGATTGCTTGCGGGGCAATCTGCCAGGCAGTGCAAAATGAGCTCAGTATTCCAGCAGTTACTGGAATGTATGAGGAAAACCCGGGTCTTGACCTCTACCGAAGGGATGTATATATCATCCCAACCTCAGACTCAGCCCGGGGAATGGCTGAAGCGATTACCAAGATGGTGAACATGGCACGGCGGCTGGCCGCCGGGGAGAAGATTGGCCGGCCCTGGGAAGAGGGCTATTTCCCCCGGGGGCTGCTCATTAATGAAGTGTCCGACCAAACTGGTGCTGAGCGCGTGGTTACCATGCTGCTCAAAAAGCTCAAAGGTGAGCCCTATGAGTCAGAGGTGCCCCGCCCAGTATATGACCGGGTAGAGCCAGCACCACCAATAACAGAAATCAGCCAAGCCACCATCGCCCTAGTTACTGATGGCGGTCTGGTACCAAAGGGTAATCCTGATAAAATCGAAATCAGGACGGCAACCCGTTTTGGTAAATATGATATTGAAGGAGCAGACTCCCTCAACCCTGAAGATTATGAGGTAAACCACGAAGGATATGACTCAGTTTTTGTGAGGCAGGACCCCAACCGCCTGGTGCCCGTGGATGTTATGCGGGAACTTGAAAAAGAAGGCGTAATCGGCAAGTTATACGGCCAATTTTACAGTACCACCGGGGTAGCTAATATCGTGCAAATTGTGAGAGGGATGGGGCAGAAAATAGCCGAGGAGCTCAAGGCCGCCGGGGTATCCGGTGCTATCCTGACCTCCACCTGAGGAACCAGTACGCGTTGCGGGGCAACGCTAAGTAAAGAACTGGAGCGGGCGGGTCTGCCCACCGCCCACATCTGCGCCATTACCCCGGTAGCCCTAATGGTGGGTTCCAACCGGATTATACCGGGGGCCAAGATAGTTAACCCGGTGGGTGATGCCACCCTTGCCCCGCAGGAGGAAAAGGCACTACGCCGCTCTATCGTGGAGAAGGCACTTAAGGCATTACAGACTGAAGTAACCGAGCCGACACTGTTTCCTTAGCCTGGTTAAGTATAATAATTATTATGGGCACTAACATTGAGGAGCTGTCTTTATGGTTTATTCTTCACCTGACCACTACCAAAATCCCGTAGTTAAGGGGGCATCCTATTTCCTGGCTCACGTGCCCAGCATGGTCCGCCATGGCTCTAAGCCGTCCCGGGAAATAGAGAAGGACCCATCGCTGCTGTCATCTATCTTGGGACACCTGCGCACCTTTGACCAGGCGGTGGCCTACCCCCCCAACCAGGTCTTCATCGGCAACCTTGACCCTGATGATTTGGCCCGGATCCCTTCCCCCTGGTACCAGAATCCGGTGACGGATGCCTCCCGGTGGGGACCCTTTGGGGAAATCATGCCGGAAGAGGAGTTCTACGGCATAATGAAAATATGCGATGAGTTCGACATATTACAACTAGATGAGGGCTTCATAGCAGAGATAGCCCCACAATTAGCCGAGCACCCCCGGTTCAGCCCCGAAGATGTTCAGAAACTGGGTAAAGGCGTTTCCCGGCAAGAGATTGAAAATAGGCTGTCCGGAGAGGAAGTGATACCGCTCCACATTCATGGTGACCGGCTTATCGGCTACTGCCAGAGGCCGAAGGGTGGGGGCGCTGAGGAAGACTATAACCTGATTCCCCCCATCTTGCTGGAGAACCTGGTGGTCCGGGCTTCCGGGGTTATGGCGTTGCGGCACCTTATCGCTGCTACCGGGGATGCCCGGGAAATCGATTATCTTGTCGGCTACGGGGAGGAGGCGGTAGGTGACCGCTACAACCGGGGCGGCGGCAATATGGCCAAAGCCATCGGAGAGTGCTGCGGATGCATAAGGGCTACCGGGGCTGATGTTAAGGCATTCTGCTGCGCTCCGGTGCACGCAATGATGCTGGCCGCCAGCCTGGTCACCTCAGGAATCTTCAAGAATGTTGCCCTTGCCGCCGGGGGGTCCTTCGCCAAATTGGGGATGAAGTTTCAAGGTCACCTGCGCAGCAATATGCCCATCTTGGAAGACGTTGTTGCCGCCATAGCCATATGGATAAGCCAGGATGACGGTAGGAGCCCGGTAATCCGGCTGGATTCTATAGGAAAACATGAAATCAGCTCAGGCTCATCACAACAGGCCATTCTGGAAAAGCTGGTGGTGGAACCACTGGACCGCCTGGGATTAAAGCTCACCCAGGTAGATAAGTATGCCACCGAGATGCACAACCCTGAAATCACCGAGCCTCAGGGAAGCGGCAATGTGCCCCGAACTAACTATCGGACTATCGGAAGCTTTGCCGTCTTACGTAACGAGATACAGCGCAATGAGCTGGACCGCTTTGTCGCCATTCACGGGATGCCCGGGTTTTCCCCTACCCAGGGGCATATTGCCTCGGCGGTGCCTGTCTTGGGCCATTCATTAAGGAAAATGCTAAGTGGGGAGATGGAGAATACCCTGTTCCTGGCCAAGGGAAGCCTCTTCTTGGGGCGGATTACCCAGCTCTCTGACGGGATATCTTTTCTACTGGAGAGAAACAAGGGAGGTGAAAAATAGAATTGGCTGTTGAATTGAACCGGGATAATTATGAGAGCGAAGTGCTACAGTCAAAGGAGCCGGTCATGGTAGACTTCTGGGGGCCCCAGTGCCAGCCTTGCTTAGCCCTGATGAGCGCGGTAGACCGCCTGGAAAAGGATTATGCGGGCAAGATAAAGGTAGCCAAAGTAAATGCGGCCGAAAACCGCATGCTCTGTGCCAAACTACGGGTGCTGGGGTTACCCAGCTTTGTTTTCTACAAAGATGGTGCCGAGGTTAACCGCCTCAGCGGGAGTAACATTACCGAAGGTGATTTACGAAAGGCAGCTGAAGCGATAATAACTGACAAAACAGGGTAAACCACTGAATTAGCTAGGGAGGGTAGAATTGGACTTAAAAGGTAAAAAGGTTATCGTGATTGGTGAGCGAGATGGCATCCAGGGGCCGGCTATTGAAGCCTGCATTAGAAGCGCTGGAGCCGAGCCAGTACTGGTGCAAACCCAATGCTTTGTGTGAACCGCCGCCGGAGCGTTTGACCTGGAAGGTCAACAGGCGGTTAAAAGCATTGTAGAAAAATATGGTAAGGATGACCTGGTGGTGGTGCTGGGAGCCCCCGATGCCGACAGCGCTGAACTCTATGCCGAAACCCTGATTAACGGGGACCCCACCTGGGTCGGCCCGCTCGCCGGGGTATCACTGGGACTGCCAGTATATCACATTATGGAACCGGAAATAAAAAGCCAGATTGCCCCCGACGTCTACCAGGAGCATCTAGCCCTTATGGAAATCGCCCTGGATGTGAACAAAATAACCGAAGGGCTCAATAGAGCCCGCAAAAAGAGCAGCTAGGCGACCCATAAAATCTACCGTGACGAAGAGGGGAGGTGATATATAAGGCAGCAGGCTAATTTTCAGTCGATCAAAATCTATGTGGAGGGATTTTGGGATGAAACGGAAAATATTACTGGGCACACTGGCGTTACTGTTAGCCATCAGTTTGGGTCTACTCAGCTGTGCAAAGCCAGCACCCACGCCAGCACCTTCACCGCCACCGGCACCTACGCCCGAACCTGCGCCCGCTCCAGCTCCTGAACCCGAAAAACCGATTGAACTTGACTGGGTATCATTCCTGCCCAAAAATTTCGTAGAAACGGTGAATGTTCAAAAGCATTTTGTTGACAAAGTCAACGAGCGTGCCAAAGGTAGACTTGTCATCAATTTCCGCGGTGGTCCGGAAACCTTCGGTGCTTTTGATATCCCCAAGGCGGTACAGAGCGGTGTGGTAGATATGGGTATGGTTTTTGTTGGTGCCATTGAGCCAGTGGTTCCCGGAGTCGGCGCAACCATGCTTACTAAGCTAACTCTTGAAGAGGAGCGCAAGCCTGGGGGTGCTTATGACTATGTGCTGGGATTGTATAAGGACAAGGGGTTGTACTATCTGGGTAGAGGTTTCCACACCGGGAAAGGCTTTTTCTACACATGGCTGAGGGAGAAGAGGGTGGACAAGCGCGAGGATTTCATCGGTCTTAGTATTGGAGGAACTACGGCAGCACAGCCCGCAGTGAAAGCCTGGGGAGCCACATACACACCCATACCGCTTCAGGAGAGCTACTCAGCCATGGAGCGAGGTGTAGTGGATGCCATCGCTGCCCAGCCCCCGGCCTCATGGAGGGATTTTAAGAACTACGAGGTAAGCAAGTATGTAATTGATCATGCCTATTATGCCGCCACCCCCGCAGTTTTCATGAACCTGGATAGCTTTAATTCCCTGCCGAAGGATTTGCAAGATATCATCACCGGCACCTTCGTTGAGGCGGAGAAGGAAATCAGCAAGGTGGCCGCCAAGATAATGGAGGATGCCATGGCATGGATGGTGGATAATGGACACATTGAGCCGATAAGGCTTTCTGCAGAAGATGCCAAGTGGTACCTTGATTCTGCCTACGAGGGCGCCTGGCAACATCAACAGGAAAACTTCCCGGAGGTTACACCCAAACTGAAAGAACTGTACAGCAAATAGGTTTGCGTTTTGGCTAGCCGACCACCAGTCTCAGATTGTGGTCAAGTGTACTCTGGAGCAGCCCGAGAGGTGTAACCTCATGACTGCTCCAGAGTACTATTGGTGATTTGGGCAGTTACCTGGGGTAGTATATAACCTTGCGGCGGATCATTCATGTATTTGGTAAGCAGATTGAGTGCTTTTTACCGCGGGGTCATTATTGCCATGGCCTCTATTGCCGGTATTTTGCTGCTGTTCCTCACGCTGACCATCAGCGGGGCAGTTGCGTCAAGATACCTGCTAAATCACCCAATAAGCTGGGTTGTGGAGGCTAGCGAATATATCCTCGTTTACATCACCTTCCTAGCGGCGGCATGGATACTCCGGAGAAATGAACACGTCAGGATGGATTTCGTGCTGGCTCGCCTAAAACCGGTGACCCAGTCGTTAGTCAACGCCGTTACTTCAGCTATTAGCACAGTAGTGTGCTTGGGCCTAGCCTATTTCGCAACCAAGGTTACCTTGGACCTCTATCTGAGCCATTATTTAACCCCCACCCTGTTTCGAATACCCAAATTCATTTTCATAGCTGCAATTGCTTTGGGGAGTATTTTGCTCTTCATTGAAGCCATCGTAAGAACCTCTCACTACGTGAGAGAATGGAGAGCAGGACATGATAAGGGTATTTAACAAAAGCCTCACAACCAACCCTATAAAACTAAAGGGGCTAATACCGTGCAGTGGCAATTAACACTACTCTTCATATTTGGTGGTCTGGTTGTATTGATGGCAACCGGAATGCCTATTGCCTTTTGCTTCCTCCTGATTAATATGATAGGGGTCTTTATCTTCTTTGGTGGCATGGTAGGCCTGGAGCAGCTGGTCCTCAGTATGTACAGCGGCTTAGCTACCTTTACCCTGGTCCCACTTCCCCTGTTTATCCTGATGGGTGAGCTGCTATTCCACTCGGGGCTGGGCCCTGTTCTGATAGATGTCGTGGATAAGTGGTTGGGGCATCTCCCGGGAAGATTGGGGCTTCTGTCAGTGGCGGCGGGAACTTTAATGTCGGTACTAACCGGTGCCAGCACAGGCAGTGTCGCCATGCTGGGAGGCACACTAGTGCCAGACATGGAAAGACGGGGTTATAAGAAGGCAATGAGCCTGGGGCCTATTATGGCGAGTGGCGGCTTGGCCATTATGATTCCCCCCAGTGGCCTGGCTATCCTTGTGGGTGCCGTCGGGCAAATCTCTATTGGGCGGATCTTGGTTGCCATCATATTGCCGGGGCTGGTGATGGCTGCCTTCTATGGTGGCTACATCTTTATTAGGTGCTGGGTTCAACCGTCAATTGCTCCTGCTTATGATGTTACCCCCATTCCTTTCCGTGAGAAACTTGTGGATGCTGTGCGATATATCCTCCCGGTGGGTTTCATTGTTTTCCTCGTTACTGGTGTGATCCTCTTGGGCATAGCCACACCCAGTGAAGCTGCTGCCACCGGTGCTGCCGGGGTGCTTATTCTGGTTGCTGCCTACAGACGGTTGAACTGGGAGGTACTGAAGAAATCCATCTCAAGCACTGTATCCGTGGTAGGCATGATATTCCTGATCATTGCCGGGGCTAAAGCGTTTAGCTCAATTCTATCCTTCAGCGGGATTAGCCAGGGAGTCAGCGAGATAATGCTAGGAATAACCGCCCATCCGATCATTATCGTGGTCATTATGCAGGTTATCGTGCTTATCATGGGCGCCTTTATGGAGTCAGCCTCCATAATGATGATAACTCTGCCCATCTTTGTGCCTATCATTATAGAGCTGGGCCTTGACCCGGTGTGGTTTGCCGTGATATACCTGCTCAATATAGAGACAGGGCTGCTAACCCCACCATTCGGCTTGAACCTTTTTGTGATGAAGGGTGTGGCCCCGCCTGATACCACCATGGAGGACGTATACCTAGCAGCTTTGCCATTTGTAGTACTCAATATAGTAGTGATAGGTTTGCTTATAGCCTTCCCCATAGTATCGCTTTGGCTGCCAAATCTGGCTGGCTAGTGAAGTGTCGGGCACCACGGATATCACCCACTTTGGCACAGAAAACGCCAGCTATATCACCCGCCTGGAAAATCAATTCCACCCCCCCGGAGACAGGTTGAAGTAATCCATGCCATATTGGACTCAAAACTCTAAAGGAGGTTTGAGCCTATGGTGGACTACAGGAGGCAACAGCTCAAAGGCTCGATGAATTCCTATCTGCAAAAAACAAGCCGGAACAAAATGTCAGCAAACCCGACGAAGGGGACTGAAAAATACCCAGAGTGCAGTCTCGGGGTGGCCGGATTTGAACCGGCGACCACCTGAACCCCATTCAGGTGCGCTACCAGGCTGCGCTACACCCCGACGGCTTATCGGCCAAATGGCCGATGTCCCAGTGGTGG
>CAZAYK010000042.1:0-8909 GCA_964489415.1 uncultured Dehalococcoidaceae bacterium
CAAGCTAGAGCGATGGGCTACCACCCCAAGCAGGTTTTTGCTACCAGAGGAGGGCTTTTCTATACAGATATAAAGGCCTGGGGCGGTGACCTACCCAATGGTATTTGCAATGAGATGTTCTGGCACCCGTCAATCAAAGGCACTCACGGCATTGGTGACACCACTGCAATGAGCCTCCACGAAAGATGGGTTGCGGAAACAGGGCTACCCAAGCACACCGTCTTGGGCTGGTGCTATGCTGTTGCCCAGGTCCTGTTTGACGCCATTGAAAGGGCCGGCACCCTTGATGCAGATGCGGTTTGCAAAGCCCTAGCCGAAACCGACCTGATGACAATTTACCATCGCGTGGTATTTGATGAAGAACAGTACAGCCGAATACCAGTCTCCTTTGGACAGTGGCAGAAGTCTGATAAACCATGGGTATGGGAAAATCCAATAGTGTATTCCCCCCATGATTTCCTGCCACCGACGGCTGACATGTTATTCCCTATCCCTTACGACTAAGACCAGGGGTAGGCGGCAACCGTTCTGCGTTGTACGCCCACCCGTAATAAGGAGGGCAGCCACACTGAACGGTTCCAGTGAGGAATCAATACTCTGCGGGAAAATCACAGACAAGCAACTGCCACCGATTTTCCCGCAGAGTGCCGATAAGGTCAGCCCCTGCTGATTAGGCACGGCAGAGAGTTGACTTTAGGTAGTGCGCAATGCAATAATGAAGCTAACTAAAGAGCAGGAGGCAGAAGATGGCTTATTCCGCAAATGGTGAGCAAGTCTTTACCAACTGTACGGTGGGCGGCCCGGTTTATGTTTACGTTAAAAACGGGAAAATAACCCGCATAGAACCCCTCGAACTTAGCGATGACGATCCCAAATCATGGGTGATCGAGGCACGTGGCAAGAAATTCTCTCCACCAAGAAAGGCACTGCTCTCCCCGTACACCCTGGCGGAGAGGGCAAGGATATACGCCGCCAACCGGCTGCTTTACCCCCTGAAAAGGGTGGATTTTGACCCCAAAGGAGACCGGAATCCCCAGAATAGAGGCAAATCGGGCTATGAGCGCATCACCTGGAAGGAAGCCCTAGACATACTCTGCGCCGAGATAGAGCGTGTCCATACCAAGTACGGGCCGGGGACCATCGCCAGTACCGCTTCCTCCCACCATACCTGGGGGAATATCGGCTACCGGCACAGCACCTATTTCCGGTTCATGGGTATCCTCGGCTATACCTACGCTGACCATAACCCGGACAGCTGGGAGGGGTGGCACTGGGGTGCCATGCATACCTGGGGTTTTGCCTGGAGGCTCGGCGTTCCCGAGCAATACGACCTTCTCGAAGACGCCCTGAAAAATACGGAAATGATCGTTTTCTGGTCCAGTGACCCTGAGTCCACCAGCGGAATTTATGCCGGGCAGGAGTCAACCCCAAGGCGGCTCTGGCTCAAAGAGCTGGGGATAAAGATGGTCTTTATTGACCCTTACTACAACTTCACCGCGGTGAATCTCTGCGATAAGTGGTTTGCCCCCCGACCCGGCACCGATACTGCCCTCGCCGCCGCCATCGCCTATGTCTGGCTCACCGAAGACCTCTATGACAAGGAATACGTGGCCAAGCGCACCTACGGCTTTGAAAAATGGCGAGACTACATCCTAGGCAATGATGGCAGCTTCCCCAAGACCCCGGAATGGGCGGAGAAGGAAACAGCAATACCCGCCCGGGAGATCCGAGCCCTGGCCCGGGAATGGGCCAAGAAGAAGACCATGCTGGCCGCGGGGGGACTGGGCGGCTGGGGAGGCGCCTGCCGCACCGCCTACGGAACAGAATGGGCAAGAATGATGGTCCTCCTCCAGGCAATGCAGGGGCTGGGCAAACCCGGCATCAACATCTGGTCAACCACCGGAGGGGCTCCCTACAATGCCAATTTCGTCTTCCCCGGATATGCTGAAGGGGGGATATCCGGTGATGTCGCCAACAGCGCGGCCACCTTCCAGATGGTCCAGCGAGGAATAACCTCCGGGCCAATCAACCAGGCAATAAACAATCCCGGTGGGCAGCATATACCGAGGATTCTCGTTCCCGAGTGCATCATCAATCCCCCCCAGACCTGGCGGGGTAAGGGCTTCTGCGGTGCCTCCACGGAATTCCAGTTCAAGCAGTATAAGTATCCCGAAGATGGATTCGCCCCGGTGAAGATGTTCTGGCGGTATGGCGGTGCCTATATCGGCACCATGAACAACACCAACCGCTGGGTTAAGATGTACCAGAACCCCAGTCTGGAATTTGTCGTTAACCAGTCGATATGGATGGAGGGAGAGGCTCAGTTTGCTGACCTGATACTCCCCGCCTGCACCAACTTTGAACGGTGGGACATTGGTGAGTGGGCACACTGCTCGGGCTATATACCCCACTCATCCTATGGCTGCAACCACCGAATCATCGTCCTGGAAAAGAAGTGCATTGAGCCCCTCGGCGAATCCAAGTCAGACTATGAGATATTCTCCATGGTGGCGGATAGACTTGGCTTCTATGATAAGTTCACCGAGGGTGGCATGACCGAGCTCGACCGGGTGAAAAAGATGTTTGAGGTAACTGATATATCCAAATATATTACCTGGGAGGAGTTCGAGAAGAAAGGCTACTTCGTGGTGCCTCTGCCCGAAGACTACAAGCCCACTCCCGCCCTGAGGTGGTTTGCTGAGGGCAGAAGACGGGATACCCCGGACTGGGGGCCGGTTGGCGGGGCTGTGGAAGGGCTCCCCGATAGAGAAGGAAACCTGACCACCCAAACCGGGAAGATAGAGTTTGAATCGCTGAGCCTGAAGCGCTTCGACCCTGACGATCCAGAACGCCCCCCCATTCCCAAGTACATTCCTTCCTGGGAGGGCCATCATACCACAGAGCTCTACGCCAAATATCCGCTACAGCTAATTTCACCCCATCCCCGGTTTAGCTTCCACACCATGTACGATGGCAAGGAAAGCTGGATGAACGAAGTACCGGAGCACCGGATTAAGGCCAAAGACGGTCACTACTACTGGGTGATCCGGATAAATAAAGAGGATGCCGCAAAGAGGGGCATCAAGAACAATGACATTGTCCGCGTCTTCAATGACCGGGGAGTGGTTCTCTGCGCCGCCAAGGTAACCGGGCGCGTCCCCCCGGGAGTAGTTCATTCCTACGAGTCCTGCGCAGAATACCAACCGATTGGCGATCCTGGGGAATCGCCCGACAAGGGTGGTTGCATTAACCTACTAACCAACCACCGCTTCATCTCCAAGAATGCCTGCGGAATGGCACCGAACTCATGCCTGGTTGAAATTGCAAAGGAAGGAGCCTAGCCATGACTAACTGGGGTATAGTAATCGACGTAACCCGATGTACCGGCTGCTACAACTGCTTTACTGCCTGCAAAGACGAGTACTGGGACAATGATTATCCCCCCTATTCTGCCGCCCAGCCGAAGCACGGCCAGTTCTGGATAAACATCGATACTAAAGAACGTGGCTCTCATCCCTATATTAAGGTTACCCACATCCCAGTTCTCTGCATGCACTGCGAGGAGGCACCCTGCATTAAGGCAGCCAAGGATGGCGCCGTCTACCGGCGACCCGACGGGATAGTGATAATAGACCCCCAGAAGGCGGTAGGGCAAAAGCAGATCGCCGACGCCTGCCCCTACCACGTAATCTTCTGGAATGAAGAAAAACAGCTTCCGCAAAAGTGCACCCTCTGCGTTCACCGGCTGGAGCAGGGGAAGATCCCGAGGTGTGTGCAGGCATGTCCCAGCGGTGCCCTTACCTTCGGTGACCTGGATGACCCCCAGAGTGAGGTCTCCAAGCTGCTGGCTTCAGGTAAGGCCGAGGTCCTCAACCCGGAATACAAGACCAAGCCGAGGGTGCATTATATAGGATTGCCCAAGCTTTTCCTTGCCGGCAGTGCCGTATACGCAGATGTGGACGAATGTGCTGAAGGGGTGGCGGTAACCCTGACCGACCAGTCTACCGGCAACTCAGTAAAGACCATGACCAATAACTACGGGGATTTTGAATTTGACGGGCTGAGTGCAGGAAGATACACAGTGCAGCTGGAATGTGCCGGCTATGCCACCAAGACAATCAATGTTGACCTGAAAACAGACAACTACTTGGGAGCCATCTTCCTAACCCGATGACCAGTAATTAGGCATAATCGCTCACTCATCGTGAAAAACAAGGGAGGTATGAGAAATGCAGCTGGTAAACAAAATGAAGAGCTCATCACCAAGCATTTGGGGTGCCTTGATTGGGGTTGTGGTCTTCGGCTCAATCTGGGGACTGGTAGAGGCTACACTGGGCGGCTTCTTACACCTCATCCACTTTCCCCCAGTGTATAAAGGGGCGATTACCGGGGGCATCGGCATGGCCATCATGGCTACCTTCCTCACCACCTACCGGCGGCCGGCACTCATCCTCGGGCTAGGGGTGATCGCGGCTCTGTTCAAGCCGCTGAGTGCCCTGATCTATGCCCGGCCCATTTTTGCCCCCTTCGTGGTCAACCCGGCTTCGGCAATAATTCTGGAGGCACTGGGCTTTAGCCTGGTAGCTGGCCTGCTGCTGAAGGGCTTTGAAACCAGCGTTAAGACACGCATTGCCGTTGGTGTCTCCGCGGGATATTTGGGGTTTGTCCTTTACGCCATACTAGCCTCAGCACTAGGCTTTGGTAAATGGCCCATGATGGGGCTCACCGAGAAGGTGATTACCACGCTGTCCAACGGTACCGGCTGGGCAATCATGGGCACCTTGCTACTGCTGCCGGGATACCTAGTGGGCAGGCGATTGCGCTCCATACTCAGCACTATGAAGCCTAAGGTTCTCTATGCTGGCGCTACCCTCAGCACCATCTTCTGCTGGGCTATCGCCGCCCTCGCCTTTGCCTCAGGCCTTTAGTGAATTGCCTTTTACCGGGAAACCAACTTCGCAGGTAACCAGTCGGGGCACGGGTAACACCGGCTGGTTACCTGCGGTAGTGTTAACACCAGATATTATCCTTGCCCCCAGCCCCAAAAGATACGGGCCTGGTGGCATTAATTTTATTTTAATAAAATTTGGAATACCAGGATGGATGACCTTACCACCCAGGGATATGCTGAAGTAGCTGAAGCACGCAGTCAGGTCTACAACCTGTTCAGCATCCTTTACCTGGAACTGCCGAGCTTACAGCTACTTGACAGCATATTTGGCGCTGCCTTTGAATATCAGCTTTCCGCGGCGGCCACTAAGCTGAACGTGGCAGGAGTGGAGCAGGGACTCACCCTCATTACCAGCTTTGTCGCCGACTTTCGCAACCAGCCCCGGGAAGAGGTTCTTACCCGCATCTCCGTGGACAGGACACGTCTCCTGCGCGGAGTTAACCCCAAGTTTAGCCCCCCACCACCCTATGAGTCTGTCTACCGGGATGGCCGGCTCTGGGGCAAGTCTACCGTGGAGGTCAACCAAACCTGCAGGCAACTGGGGGTCAGGCTGCCGGAGACGTGGACGGAGCCCCCTGACTACATCGGCATCGAGTTTGACCTGATGCGGCTCATCTGCCGCAGTGAAAGTGAAGCCTGGCAGGCTGACGATACGGGCAAAGCCCTGAAATACCTCGAGGCAGGAAGAGACTTTCTCGACCAGCACCTCCTCATGTGGGTGCCCAGCTTCTGCGACAAGATGTACCACCGGGCGGAGCTAGACTTTTACAAGGGATTAGCCTGGATGACCAAAGGGTTCGTGGAGTATGACTGCCGCCTCGCCAATCACCAGGTTAACGAGGTTAAACAGCAGCTCACCGAGCCCGCTCAGTAAACCTGGTAGGTATCCGAGATGGGCAGCAACACCCCCTCAACATTGAGGGGCATCCTCGCTCCCCCGGCAACAATAATGTGCCTCAGCATCAGCCCACCAAAGAGACCAATGATGCTAGCTACTGCGGTCGGCACCAGCATGGCTCCGGGCGCAGCCGCCGACAGGTAGGCATCATAGAGTTCAACCACAAAGGGGATCACCAACCCCGCGACCACCACCCCACCCCAGAAACGCACCGCCAAGCTGCCGGTAAGAACCATGCCCGCCGAAATCCTCGCCTCGGCAAGCTGATGCATCCGGTACAGGTAGAAGCCAATGATGAGCGCTTCTACTATTATGAGGAAGACATCATAACGCGCCAGAACCAGCAGTTGCTCACCAGCAACGCCGGCTGACAAACCATATATCGACAGGATGAAAGCAACCCCCATCATACCGGTGGATACCCCCGATACCAGGAAGAGCACCGGCAGTATCACCGGGCTCCAGAAGGAAATGGGCTTGGCGGCACCGAGGAGCAGACCGGTATAGATCATAGTAAGCACCGCAAAGACCGAGCCGATGCTCCCCACAACCAGAAGCGAATCGGGCCGAGCCGCTAGCCAGGTAGCCGGCCATATCCATAACCCAATATGGATGAGGTCAATGATAACAAAAACGGTTACAATGATACTACCCCGCGCAATCCACGACGACAGCGGCCGCAGCAAAACCAAGGGGGCCAGTGTTTTCTGACCCAAGTCTAACACCAGTAAGAGCATCCCCACGATGACCAGGGGTGCAGCGAGAATGATGGCTACCTTATAAAGAAGGATAAATTCCGGGTTGGCCAGGCTGAGGATGAAGCCGATGAGGTAAGCCCCAGCCCCCATACCGGCGAGGAATAGGTAAGCCGCCACCTTCCAGCCCCATACCTTCTGAGCCGCTAAAGTTTGCGTCATCTCCATATCAAGGCCTCACCTCATTCTTGGGTAAGTAGTAGACTGACGGTTGGGTGCCTAGTTCCGGGTTGAGCACAAAGCCACCCCTCTCCGTGATAAGCCGGGAGACCTCACTATCAGGATCATCCAAGTCACCGAAGAAGCGAGCACCAGCAGGGCAGGCAACCACACAGGATGGTTGCAGACCCTGCTCAACCCGCGCTAGGCACAAATCACACTTCTGCACCGTGCCGGCCTTATGCTTCAGGTAGCCCATCTTCTCATAGGAAGTAAGATGGCCGGGATAGTAGCTGCGTAGCTCTTCAGAGAAGTATCTGCTGGCATAGGGGCAGGCCACCATGCAGTACCGGCAGCCTACACACTTATCGCTGTCGATCACCACTATACCATCATCGCGCTTGGTGGTCGCTCCGGTGGGGCATACCTTCACACACTCCGGCTCGGCGCAGTGCATGCAGGTTACCGGGAGGAAGTTCAACCTGCTGTTAGGGTATTTGCCCGTCTCGTACTTGAGAACACGGCACCACATTATTCCTCGGGATGTGGCATTGGCTGCCTTACACGCGATGGTGCACGTATCACAGCCGATACACCGATTGAGATCAATTACCAAACCGTACCTAGTCACTGCCGTTAACTGCTCCTTATGCCTTATACACTTTTACCCGGGGACTGATGCAGATTGACCCAGTTACCGGGTCGATCGAGGTTTCTTCATCTGAAGTCAGCAGAATATTGTAGTAGGTGCCCTTCCTGGCATCGGGGCTCATCATGGACGTGCCACTACCGTAGCAGGCAGGTATGCCCACTACCTCAGGGTGGATAAGCTCGGTTAACTTAAGTTTTCCCTTTGTTTTCCCACCCCGTGACTCAATCCAGACCTCGTCTCCGTCCCTGAACCCCTTCTTCTTGGCCGTCTCGGCATTTATCCACACGTACAGCTCGTAGGGGTCAACTTCACGCAGCTCGGCCAGCCAGGCATTCTCCTGCGTGTTGCCCGCACCAAAGGGCATGAAATGTGTCTTCCAGTTACACACCCACATATCATACTCCGGCGGTGCCAACAATTCCGGATTGGGTATCCAGTAGGGAATTGGCTCATAGTACTTGAAGTAACCCTCAGGGTCCTTCCAGTTGGGGATCTTTATGTTATGCTTGGCGAGGTTTGCCCTCATCCTATCGCCAGCCGCCTTCAACTGGTCGAAGTAGATGGGGAACCGCGTCTTGTTATCCGGCCAGTAATAATAATTGTAGCCACGTTTGCCAGTAGCCTCATACTTGTAGATAACACCATGTTTCAGCAGATGGTCAAAGCTGTATTCATCGCCAAAGACCTGCTTGACTCTGCGGTCAATCATCTCATCAATGGTATACTTCTTGTCAAGGTCAAGCTTGTTCTTGCCCTTGAGCTGGAAGGCTACGTTAACCAGGTCATTGATGCCACCAGGCCCGGTGAGAAAGCCCACCCGGTCAGCTATGTCAATCAGAATGTCATCCATGCGCCGGGTGTTGAACAGCGGCGGCACCGGATTGCGCCCCATAGCCATAACGAGGCCACGGATGCTGTCATCGATGTTCTGGTGAACCACCAGGTAGAAGCGGGCATAGCGGCGCTCCAGGAAGTGATGCTCGGGGAGCACAATGTCCGCCATCATGGTTACCTCATCGAAGTTGAGGGAAATGGTTACTACGAACGGGACCTTCTGAAAAGCCTTGATGAACAGCTCCCGGTCACTGGTACTGCGGATAGAGTTGGCTCCGCAGATCAGCATGGTATCCAGCTCGTAGGGAAGGTAATACTTTTCTGGCTCCAACACCGACCGGACTAAGAGGTAGGGCGTGGCGTGGGAATGGGGATAGAACTCATTCATCCCCGCATGGTCAGGGGGAAACTTGAAGGGAACCCCCACTGCCTCCATGATCGGCGTCACCACACCATCCTCATTGGGCTGAAGGGTCTCGGCGCAGGGTCCCGGGTTCCGATTTCCGGTAATACCACCGGGTACCTCCACCGCCCCCACCAGCAGGTTGATAATCTTCCCCGCCAGGTCAAAGTAGGTGCCACCCTTGTGCGACATCGTTCCCCGGCCCGAACCGGCAAACTGGGCGGGGCGATAGGGAAACTCAAAGCCGTCTATGGTTA
>CAZAYK010000043.1:0-8878 GCA_964489415.1 uncultured Dehalococcoidaceae bacterium
GAGCCCAGCCTGAGTGATGGCTATGATGATTTTCTGGATGACATTGAGCAGCGCCTGGCTGACTATGTGGAAGACCTTGAGGGGATAACCGATGCCGGCAAGCGGCTCGAGGTTATCATGAATATTATTGATAAGCTGGTTGTGGTGCGGAGCGATGGTAGTAAGGTGCCCGTGAAAAATAATGGTGGCAAGGCTAAGGGTGGCAAGCTGGGTGGCCTGGTGGGGGGTAAATCATCCAAGGATAGGATAGTGCTGTCCCCTATCCAGTATAACAGTCTCCGTTACCTGATGCGGCGCAAACTGGAGGGGCTGGGGGTCTTGGATCCGATGATACTGGATACCAATATCGAGGATATATCCTGTTCCGGATTGGGCAATATCTTTGTCGAGCATAAAATCTTCGGTGGCCTCCGCACCAGTATTGGCTTTGAGGAGCATAGTGAGTTGGACCGGTTCGTCATCCAGCTGGCGGAGAGCATCAAGCACCCGGTAACCTTCCGTGAGCCCTGTGTTGATGCTACTTTGCCCGATGGCTCCCGTATCAATATTGTCTACGGTACCGATGTCTCCAAGCGGGGGAGCAACTTCACCATCAGAAAGTTCTCTCAGGTTCCGTTAAGCATCATTGAGCTTATCCAGTTTGGTGCCCTTAACTATGAGATGGCGGCTTACCTCTCCATCATTCTTCATGAGGGGATGAACGTCTGGGTAGCCGGGGAAACCGCCTCGGGTAAAACTACCCTGCTCAATGCGCTGACCACCTTCATCCCTCCTGAGGCGAAGATAGTCAGCATTGAGGATACCCCGGAGGTGCAGGTCCCCCACCACAACTGGATTCGTGGGGTAACGCGGGGGTCAGCCAAGAATTCAGAGTCGTCTGAGGTGTCTATGTTTGACCTGCTCAAGGCGGCATTACGGCAAAGGCCTAACCTGATCATTGTCGGCGAGATTCGTGGCGTTGAGGGGGCCATTGCCTTTCAGGCAATGCAAACCGGGCATGCCTGCATGAGTACCTTCCATGCTGCCTCGGTAGCCAAGCTTATCCAG
The DNA here is from genome assembly GCA_964489415.1 of uncultured Dehalococcoidaceae bacterium. Lineage (GTDB taxonomy): Bacteria > Chloroflexota > Dehalococcoidia > Dehalococcoidales > RBG-16-60-22 > CAZAYK01. The sequence goes on from CAZAYK010000043.1 coordinate 1,048, forward strand.
CGGGTTACCGGCAACCCGATTAATGTGCCCAAGACCTATGTTGACAATCTCAATGTGGTGGTCATTGCCCAGATGGTCCGTCTGCCCAATGGTAAACCAGGCCGGCGTATCACCAGCATCAACGAGATTGTCAGCTACGATTCGGTTTCGGACTCGTTCTCCTTTATCGAGGTGTTTAACTGGGACCCGGTAACTGATAGCTTCCATTTCCGGGGTATGAATAACTCTTATCTGCTGGAGTATAAGATAGCCCCCCGGCGGGGCCTGCCCCATGAGCGGCGCCGGGAGATTTACAAGGTAATGAAGCAGCGGGCTGAGGTCCTCAGGCGCCTGCATGAACAGAAAAAGACTGACTTTTATGAAGTCTATGCCATTCTCTCTAAAGCCATTCGGGAAGGTCAGTTCCAGTAAGATGGTGAGGGAGATGGGAGAGATACATCGGCAATCGGAAGGGGGGGTCAGAAATGTTTTTGGGATTAGGTAGGTTACACAAGCCCTTTGGCAGAAAATCACCGGAAGTGGCTGAAGAGAGTGCTGAGCCGGGCAAGCTCGATATGGGTAATACTGGTGCCGAGGAGACATTGGTCAACCAGATTACCAGCCTGGAGGAGCTGGTGCAAAAGCGGACCGCTGAATTGGAGGAGGCCAAGGCGCAGTTGCAGCAGCTCGTCACCACCACGGATGCCCCTGACCAAGGTGGGGGGCCAGTCGGCCCGCTGGCTGCCACTGCTGGGGGCGCTGATGAGGCCGAGAGCGAAGCCCAGGTGGAAGTGCTCTTTACCACGCCCAATCAGCCACGGGGTGAGCTGGTGGTTCCGGCCGAGGAGGTTTCTGGTGAGGCGAAGGATGAGGTGGTAGCCGCTGAGCCTGCGGATAAAGCCGAGGCAGTTGAGGTGGCCAAGGACGGGGCAGGTGCTTCACCAACTGATTTGTTCAGCTATGAGGACGAGGAAGAAAATCCCCTCACGGCACTGATCAGCGCCTTGCCCGAGGTCAGTGCCACCGAGCTGCTCCGGGAGGCCAAGGAGATAGAGAGACTGCTGCACCAATGGCATGATGAATAGGGGGGAGGCTATGCATTGGTGGAGCCGCCTAATAATGAGGATTAGGGAATATTCCCAAAAAATAGGGGGGATATCATGGTTGCCTCTGGTATCCGGCGGTAGTAGCTTGGAATTGCCTGCCTCAAGTGAGGCTTGGCTCAGGGAGGCAACCAGGCCCTTGTGTAAGGGGGAATGAAGATGAGGAACAAATCTAATAGAAAAAGCATGGGGATAAGGCCTTACTTGTGGCGGGTCATCGTGATTGTGGTGGCGGCTACCCTGGTTTACTATCTGCCCATCATTGCCGGGCTTGTCGGTGGGCCAGCTATCGAGAACACGCTGAATAGGCTTCATAACTTTTATGGGATTGATTTCTATGCTTTGGTGTTCTTTGCCCCGGTGGTCTATACCGCCTATGTGCTGGGCATAAGGTCGGTAATCATCGTGGCTATTATCGCTACCCTGATCCTGATTCCCTATTCCCTGTGGATAGACCCTTATCCCAATGCCCTGTTTAAGCCCACTGCCTTTGGCGTTATTCTCAGTGCCGTGGGGGCCGTGGTGTCGATGCTGCAAAGGGGTGATGAGCAGAAACGCCGCTATGTGCGCGAGCTTAAATGTCTTTATGATATTGGTAAGGCCGCTGAGGAAAGTACCTCCGTTGACGGGTTCCTGGCCTCGGTTGTGGACTTAATACCGGAGGCAATGCCGTACCCGGAGCAGACCAAGGTTCGGGTGGTGTTCCGGGACAGGGTGTACCACAGCCCTGGTTTTGATGAGTCCGCGGTTAAGGTAAGCGATGACTTGGTGGTGGGAGGTGAGGTACTGGGCAGCCTAGCCATATATTCCACCCGGACCAGCCCCTGCCTGCAGAATTCCAATCACCTGACCAAAACCCTTGCCGAGAGGATTGGTGGTGCTCTTCGTGAGATCGAGTTAGAGCAGTCGCTGCAGGTCTACTATGAGCAACTAGAAGAGATTGTGGAAAAGAGGACCCGAGATCTGGAGGAGGCTAAGGAAAAGCTGATTCGCTCGGAGAGGCTGGCGGCAGTCGGGGAGCTGGCCTCCGGTGTTGGCCATGAATTGCGGAATCCGCTTAATGTCATCCGAAACTGTGCCTACTTACTGAATATGACTCTGGCCGAGAGGGGTAGTGAAGAGGAATTGAGTACACTGAAGCTTCTGGATCGGCAGATTGACATCGCCAACCGGATTGTCACTGACCTGCTTGACTTTACCCGGATCAAGCCGCCGGATCGGCGGAAGGTGGACTTAAACAGCCTGGTAAGGGAAAGCCTCTCCTGGGTGGGGATACCGAACGGCATGAAGGTAACCGCCGATTTGGATGGCAACTCACCTCAGGTCAAGATTGATGCTGAGCAGATTGGCCGTGCCTTTGCCAACATTATCTCTAATGCGGTGCAGGCCATGAATGGCAAGGGTGAGCTGAGGATAAACACCGGCGTTGAGGATGAGCTGGCCTGGATTACCTTTGAGGATAATGGCTGTGGTATCCCTGCAGAAAACCTGGAAAGGATATTTGAACCGCTGTTTACCACCAAGCCCAAGGGTATTGGACTGGGTTTGGCCATTACCAAGCGGCTTGTCGAGCAAAATAGCGGTACCATTGAGGTGACCAGCCAGCCGAAGAAGGGAACCACATTTACGGTAAGGCTACCGGTGCTGAAATAGGTGCTAAAGGAGGCTAAGATGACCGAGCCCAGCGTGCTTGTTGTTGATGACAATCAGGATTTACTTGAGACCTTCTCCCTGATTTTAAAGCGGCGGGGTTTTAATGTTGATACTGCTGAAAACGGGGTTTCCGCCGTGGACAAGTTTCGGGAGCACCATTTTGACGTCATCCTGATGGATATAGTTATGCCGGAGATGAACGGTGTTGAGGCATTCCGCCGAATCAGGGCGATGAGTCCCGGCGCCACGGTTATTCTGATGACGGCTTATTCTGAGGATGAGTTGATCCGGGTGGCGCTGGAGGAGGGGGCTCACCGCATCGTCCACAAACCGATAAGCATTGACCAGATAATCACCCTAATTAAACAGGCCGCCGCCAGCCAGCCGGTGCTCATTGTGGATGATGATGAGGACATCCTGGTGACGATGACCCGTGCCCTTGAGTCACAGGGGTATCCGGTGCTGGCAGCGAGCAGTGCTGAGGAGGCGGTGTCACTGGTTAGGGATAAGCCCTGCCGGGTCGCCTTTATTGACGTTAAGCTGCCGACAATGAATGGTCTGGAGGCTTGTCTAAAATTAAGGGAGATTAACCCTGGCATTATCACCATAATGATGACCGGGTATCGGGACGAGGTCAATGACCTGGTGGAGCAGGCGCTGGCAGCCTCCGCCGTTACCTGCCTGTACAAGCCATTTGACCCTGTTGACGCCGTGGGTTTGCTGGGTCAACTTGGCAACAAACCACATTATGGGAACCAAGATGACGAAAAAAGAGAGCATACTGGTTGTTGATGATGACCTCGGTTTTTTAGAGGTGATCCAGCGTATCCTTGAGGCCAAGGGTTATGAGGTGGTGACCGTGCCCTCGGCTGGTGAGGCGGTGTCCCGGGCGAGGCAGCGCTTTTATAATGTGGCTATTCTGGATATCAGCCTCCCCGATACTGAGGGCACCGAGCTGCTGTCCACGCTCCTCGGTATGCACCCGGATATCATTGCCATTATGCTCACCGGGTATTCCTCGGTGCAAAATGCGGTGCAGTCATTGAACCGGGGCGCCTTTGCTTACCTGGAGAAGCCTTTGGACCCGGGGCACCTGTTATCGGTCATTGACCAGGGGCTGGAGAAGCAGCGGCTACTATTTGAGAACCGGCAGTTGGTTGAGGAGCTGGAGCAGCGTAACCGTGAGACGAGCATCCTCCTTAAAGTGTCGCAGGCGGTATCACAGTCCCTTGACCTGTCCCAGATTATTGGTGCTGGCCTGGAGCAGGTAACCCAGTCCATGGATGTTGCCGCCAGTTATGTTCACCTCAGGGAGAATGGCTGCCTGGTGCTCAAGGGATACCACGGGCTAACTGACCGAGTTGCCCGGGAATTAGCCGAGGAGGCCGATGATAGTATTACCGGCAGGATCTTTGCCCAGGCTGAGCCGGTGGTCGTTAATAATATCTCGGCTGGTGATGGCTCCAGCCTGGCTATTCTGGCCAAGGCAGGTTACCGGTCATATGCCGGCGTGCCGCTAATGATACTGGGGGAAAGCATCGGTGTCATCAGTGTGGCGACGACGAGGGAACGCCACTTCACCGAGAAGGAAGTCAGCTTGCTTACCTCAATCGGCAGGGAAATATCAATAGCCATCCAGAATTCGCAGCTTTATGAGGAGGCATCAAGTGCCCGGGCGCTGCGGGAGCTGGACGCATTGCGGACTGAGTTTCTGGCTAATGTATCTCACGAGCTGCGCACACCACTGGCGGTGATCAAGGGTTCGGCTAGTAGCCTCCTCCAGCCGGATGTGAGCTTTGATGAGCAGACATGGCGGGAGTTCTTGCTGTCCATTGATCGGGATGCTGACCGGCTCAGCCGGCTGGTGGAGGATTTGCTGATGATGTCTCGGCTGGAAAGTGGTGCCCTTGAGGTCAAGAAGGAAAAGCACAGCCTGGCCCAGGTGGTGGGGTCAGTGAAGGACCGGCTGGATAGCCTGGCGTCACGGCATAGGCTGGAAATTAACATTCCTGGTGATATCCCCCCGGTGGTGGTTGATGATGGTCGTATTGGTGAGGTGCTCACCAATTTGGTGGAGAATGCGGTGAAGTACTCCGATGAGGGCACCCGCATCACGATTGAGGCCAGCCCTGACCACGGGAAGGTGATTGTCAGCGTTGCTGATGAAGGCATCGGCATTCCACCGGAACTCCATCACAAGGTATTTGATCGCTTCTTCCAGGTGGAGAATCGGAAGAAGGGGAACCGAATGGGCACTGGTTTGGGGCTGACTATCTGCCGCGGTATCATTGAGGCCCATGGCGGGAAGATATGGGTGGAAAGCGAGGTGGACAAGGGCGCCAAGTTCAGCTTTACTCTGCCCACTAACTAGAGGGGTGATGGACTGATGCACAAGACGCACATCCTTGTTGTTGATGATGACCCGGCAATAGTAAGGCTGCTGAGCACCAATCTTAAGGCCAGGGGCTATGAGGTCAGCATCGCCATGGACGGGGAGGAATCCCTGAAGGCGGTGGAGCGGGATTTCATTGATCTCATAATCCTTGACCTGATGATGCCTAAGATTGATGGTGTGGAGGTATGCCGCCGCATCCGGGAATGGTCCAACGTGCCGATAATAGTGCTCAGCGCCCGGGGGGATGAGAAGGATAAGGTCAGGTGTCTCGATCTGGGGGCGGATGACTATCTTACCAAGCCCTTCGGGATAGCCGAGTTGATGGCCCGGATTAAAACGGCGCTGCGCCATTCGGATAATGCCGCCACCGCCCTGACTCCGTCTAATTTCACCTGTGGTGACCTGAAGATTAACTTTGCCATGAGGCGGGTTACGGTTGGTGGCAGGGAGGTCAAGCTTACCCCGACGGAGTATTCAGTGCTGCAGCAGCTCGCGGTCAATACCGGTAAAGTCCTTACCCATACCATGCTCCTGCAGAGCGTCTGGGGGAGTGAGTATAGCTCGGAGAAGGAATACCTGCGTGTCTTCATCGGGCGGTTGCGCAAGAAGATTGAGCCGGATTACAAGAATCCAAGGTATATTAAAACTGTCCCCGGTGTTGGCTATCATCTGGCGGCTGCCTCGTAAAGCAGCTGGCTTTGCTGTAGTGCCATCATAAGGCTGCCGGAAAAGCCGGCAGCCTTTTCTTTTCCTCATAACCCCCTCGATTCTTACAAGATGTTTATCTTAACGATATTGACATTTATGTTTTGTTTACCCCGCTAATGTTAGCCTTATGTCAGAAGATAACAGTACCCAGCCGGAAAGGAGACTGACATGATGGCGAAAGTCAAGACACTAGTTATCAGTAATGACCCCGCAATGCTGAAATTCCTCCAGCAAAATCTGGGTGAGAATGGCTATCACATCGCCACTACCCAGCGTACCGAGGAGGACCTAAAGGAGGTTCTGGATAGGGAACTGCCTGACCTGGTCATCCTGGACATTATGATGCCCAGCCTCGATGGAATTGAAATATGTCTCCGCATCAGACAATGGTCTCAGGTTCCCATTATGATGCTCAGTACCTGGGGAGCTGGGGAAGGAAAGATCCGAGGGCTGGACTTGGCTGCGGAGAGCTATCTCACTGAGCCCTTCGGTACCGATGCCTTCCGGGCCCGGCTAAGGGAGGTACTCCAGCACAATTTCGCCACCATGAACCATTTGTTAAAGGTCAGCTCTAATGCCCCGTCAGGGGAGGGCAATTTTAATTAACCGTCAGGCTGTTCCCCAGCTTGGTAACGGTTCCGTAGGTGAGGGGTTCGGGTAATTCCTGAACCCCTCAACTTTTGCCTTAAGTCAGCCGGTTGTGTGATGGCGCCGCCACGGCGGAAGAGTTTACGCGATGTTTACAGCTAGCCCCGGTTATTTTATGCGTTGTTTGTCACCCTCACGATAAGCTGAAAACGAGAGACGAAGGCTAGACCGGAGGGGACCGAAGGCTTCGGCTCTCGGTAGAAGACAGAGGGTATGGCCCAAAATGATCAGGAAGTTGTTCTTTCCCGCACTAGCCATACTGCTACTTGTCCCTTGGCCGGTAGCTTACGCCTATGACAATGCCGTGGCGGGGGCCGGGCCAGTTCAGGTAGCCGCTGCCGAGCCTTCAGTAGCCCCCGAGATGGCTGCTTTGGGGAATGCCGTGGGTGGCATCACCAGCCCCGGCACCCTCTTCTATGTTGATGCTACGGGTGCCCCCGGTGACGTATCGGTTGCCCTGTATCTCACCAATGCTGATGAGCTTATCCACTACTACCGGTATCTGATCCTTAAGGTGGGGGTCTATGTCCAGGCCGGTGCTGACTGGCAACCGGCAGCAAGTGGCAGTGGTGAGTTGTTTCCTGACACTTATTTGACCCTGCGTAATGGCCGGGTGAGCTTTACCTTGCCGGGATATGCCAGATACAAGGTAACCATTGATAGTGGCTGTTTTTACTTCTCCCCAGCTGTTGCCGGGGGCAGTATCTCCCCCAAGTTTTATCTGACCGTGGAATAGATCGTGAGGATTTTTGAGCAGAGTATGAAACCAAGGAGAGTAAGGCAACACCGTGCCCCGGTTTGTCACAGGAGGTGAGAGACTATGAGGATATCATGGATATGGAGCCAGCAGGGAGGGCTTCCTTACGGTGAGCGTAACAGGGAGGAAGCGGACTCCTTCCGAAGACATAAGGATAGTATGAAGCGGTTTCGCCAGTCGCATCCTAAGATTGAAGCACCCAAGCCTAAGGAAGAAGCTGAGACAATCAGGCCGAAGAACTTGACGAGGGCAAACTGGGTGGGGATTATCCCGATGCCGAGGGTACAACTGGCCCGGTACAGTCAAAACTAGGAAACTAATACCATAGATTGACACGTAATGAAGGGGTGAGTGCGAAATAGCAATCACCCCTTATGTCTATTGGGGAACTCAAATCCCGATGATTTAACTTTCAAAATCATGCCTCAGCTAGGGTTGGTGGGTGAACATATAGACTTAATAGCAATCGCCAAGCCAGCAGGTATTAAGCAGGATAATTTGACACCCCTGCCTCACACTAGCTACAATATTGAGCATGGGCCGCTAGCTCAACTGGCAGAGCAGCTGACTCTTAATCAGCCGGTTGGA